>JBBQMX010000340.1:0-3405 GCA_038329375.1 Pseudomonadales bacterium
CGACATAGAAAACACGGTTACTGCGATCAAGATCCACCACCGGCACTTTGGCCTGATCCAGGGCACGCCGGACTTCTGCCCACGCACGGTCAAACCCGACATTCATTTCAATAGCATCAGCCCGGCCGTTTTCAGACACCATGGTGACCTTGGGTGCCGTGGTCATTGCAAGCGCCGCACGGGAATAGGATTTGGTATCTTCACGCTGTTCAAGATAGGACGCCAGATCAGTCAGTAGTTGCTTTTCAATCGCCAAACTGTCCGAATCAGACTGCCACTGCAGCAGCCCGCCCGAGCTTTCACCAACGTCCAGTTTGCGTAATTGAACCTCTGTGGTTTTACGGCGAACGCCAGGGGTTACCCGGGCCTGAACCACGACCAACTGCTCGCCACCCTGATCCTGGGGCAGTTGCAACAACGTACGGGCGCGCTGGCTGAAGTTGACGATGTCACTCTGCATCACGCCTAACTGGGTGCTGTCTTCGACCACACCCAGACCACGGTCATTAAAGTAAGCCGCCACTGTGGGCCAAACCCGGCCTGGCACATCATTAACCAATACCCAGGCCTGGTCGTCAACTTCTTCGACAATGTAGTTTTCTTCCAGTATCTCGGATGTCATATCGGGAGGTTCCGGGATGTCGGACGGATTCATCTCGCCGCGATTGCTACTGTCAATCTGCCGGACCGGAAAAGCTTCACTCTTACGAACCAGGACCTGCCCGTCAGCAAGTTTCAATGGCTCGCCCTCAGAAGCGTTAACGTATTCTTCGGAGCGATCATCTATCAGACTGCACCCTGCCAGCCCGGTAGTCAGGATAAATCCGCATACCAGGCCTGTCAGGGCGCTTTTTGACTGCACTGCCATTGAGTAACTCCAGGGAGTCGTTTGCAGGAATTTAAAACGGCTCAGAGTACACCCGCCGCTTTGAGTGCTTCTTCGACTTCACCATGAAACTTCTGATCCAGCGGTGTGAGAGGCAGACGAATGCCCTCAACGATCATGCCCATGCGCTCAAGAGCCCACTTGACAGGAATAGGATTGGCTTCAAGAAAGAGCTTTCTGTGCAGCGGCATCAAAGTTTCGTTAATACGCTCAACTTCTTCCCGGTTACCCGCAATACCAGCTTCACACAGTGCCGACATGCCCCTCGGCGCAACGTTGGCAGTCACGGAGACGTTACCCTTGCCGCCAGCCAGAATCAGATCGGCAGCGGTCGCGTCGTCGCCTGAATAGACCACCAGGCGCCCTTCCACTGCGCGGATAAGCTCGGCTCCGCGAGGAATGTTCCCGGTGGCATCCTTGATGCCTATGATGTTCGGAATATCAGCCAGGCGCTCAACGGTTTCATTGAGCATGTCACAAGCAGTCCTGCCAGGCACATTATACAGTATCTGGTTCACGGGCACGGCCTCGGCGATGGCGCGGAAGTGGCGGTAAAGTCCTTCCTGGCTCGGCTTGTTATAATACGGCACGACCAACAGACAGGCATCAGCCCCAAGCTTATGGGCCTCACCGGTCAGCTCGATGGCTTCCCGCGTTGAGTTCGCACCGGTACCGGCAATGACCGGAATGCGACCCTTGACCCGTTTTATGATCTGGCCGATAACGCGGCAATGCTCGTCCGGATCCAGCGTAGCGGACTCACCTGTTGTACCTACAGCAACAATACCGTGGGTTCCGTTATCAAGATGAAAGTCCACCAGGTTATCCAGATGCTCCCAGTGAATGCTGCCATCCGGGTGCATTGGCGTTACCAGTGCGACAAGGCTACCAGTAATCATAAAAACTCCGTCTGAATAAAAAGCTAATGGTAATGTTGGCCGTGAACTGACACAAGAGAACAACCGAATAAATAGCTAACTACTCGCCGCTGGGCTTTACCAGCGGCTGCATGACTCGCTGAACCGGCCACGCCGAGAAGATAGCCTTCAGCATTGTCGCAAGGGGGATCGCAAAAAAGACACCCCACAACCCCCATATCCCGCCAAAAAACAACACCGCCACAATGATGGCCACCGGATGCAGATTATTCACCTCCGAGAACAGGACGGGCACTAGCACATTGCCGTCGAGCGCCTGGATGATCCCGTATACCACCATGACCCATATAAATTGACTGCCCCAGCCAAAAGCAAACAAGCCGATCATGGCCACTGGAATCGTTACAACGGCAGCACCAATATAGGGAATGACGACGCTTATCCCCACCAGCAACGACAACAAGGCTGCGTAAGGCATACCGAGAAGTTTGAAACTGACGTAAGTGGCCCCGCCCACGATTAATATTTCGACAGCTTTACCCCGAACATAATTTGCACACTGGAGGTCCACTTCATTCCAGATTCTGAGCATCATCGGCCGCTGATGGGGTAAAAGACGGGATATCGAGCCGAGCAACAGGCTCCGGTCCTTTAGAAAGAAAAACACCAGTATCGGCAGCAACACTATGTAAATTAGCAGCGCCATAAGGTCGGGAATACTGGCTATAGAGAACGACACCAGCCACTGCGTCATGCGAGCGGCTTCGCCCGTTACCTGCTGGTACAGGTTATTGATCTGTTCTATCGAGATGAGATTCGGGTATTCCTGGGGCAGCAATTCGAAGTATGTCTGCATCTCTCTGAAAATCCGGGGAGTTTCGCCCGCCAGTGAGGTGACCTGCGTCCACAGCAAGGGTAAAAGTCCGAACAGGAAGCCAATCAGGGTGCCAAGAAAAACCAGAAACACGCCAATAATTGAAATAACCTCGGGAATACCGAGGGAGGTAAGTTTAGTGACCAGACCCTGGAGAATGAAGGCAATGATGACCGCTGCAATGACCGGGGCCAGCATCCGGCCAAAGAAAATAACCACCAGAGTGCCGAAGATCAGCAGCAGAAAAAGTATGACCGCTTCGTCATCGGAAAAGTATTTATGCGCCAGACCACGTAAAATTCGTACCATCAATGTCTCCGTCGTTACACGAAATGAAAGCCCGGAACAAAACGTTAAATTCCACGTCGTATAACAAAGCGATAACAGCCGTCGGTTTCCAGCGTGCTAACCAGCACATGAGATGATAGCTTTAGGAACGCCGGGATGTCCCGGGCTGAACCGGCATCGGTTGCAATGACCTCAAGCTCTTCGCCAGGTTGCATGGCATTGAGCTGGAGTTTGGTTTTCAACAGTGGCATCGGGCAGACGAGCCCGGATGCATCAAGAACAATATCGGCCATGAGTCTTTGATAAACCGTTGTGTTTTCGGTGGCTTGTTGGTTCAACTATCAAGCGGTGCATTATGCCGGTGAGTCTCCGGTATTGCACTGATTGTCAGGAAGTATATCAGGCAACGTATGAAATTCGTCCGTGCAGCTTTTTATCAGACGTTAACGAGAAGAACGGGGCAAGGCCTGGTGCTGGCC
>JBBQMX010000341.1:0-3401 GCA_038329375.1 Pseudomonadales bacterium
GAACACATAAAAGGCAGATAGTACGTGGTCAGGGAGTCTGGCGCCCGGGAAGTGTTGGAATTGGATACCCTGGTCAGCTACATCGCGCCGCTCCTTGCGTATGGATTTGCGTTTACGAGAGGTGAGCGTCGCCAGAAAGGCCTCGAAATTCTCATAATCACGATTGAACCAGTGGAATTGACAGCCCAGGCGGTGCAGGCGATCCGGCGCCTCAAGCAGGAGTTGATCGGAGCGGTCGGGAAACAGCAGATGCCAGCTTTCAGCACCATTATCCGCCGCCAGTTTATCCAGCGCCTCATTGAGTTCATCCGGGGTGAGGCGGGCGCGCTCGCGAGTCTCGAGCAACAGCCGTGCACCGGCTGACGGCGTAAATGGCACGGCTATGAGCAGTTTGGGGTAGTAGTCGAACCCATAACGCTGATAGGCGTCAGCCCAGGCCCAGTCAAAAACGTATTCGCCCCGGGAATGAGACTTCAGGAAAGCCGGGGCTACACCGACCTGTTTATCGCCCCGATAGAAGACCAGGTGTGACGGTGTCCAGCCGGTTGCCGCAACAGTGCAGCCGCTGTCTTCAAGTGCCTTGAAGAAGCTGTGGCGTAAAAACGGGTTCTCGGTACCACTGAACCCATCCCAGATATCGGCGGGTATCTCGGCAATGGAGCGAACGGCCCGGATTGTCAGGGGGTCGGCAACAGACTCTGCCATGGTGGGGTAATGCTCCTGAGTGCGTTTAACACGCTATACCATACGCGATAACCCCGGCGACGATCACCGGGGCTGCGCGTGAAATGACGTCAGAACCGAACAGCCGCTTCGAAAAAGTAGTGTGTCCGGTCGGTGTAGCGGTTATCCCGGAACATGATGGGTGCGTCGTGCGGGTAGTGCTGGAGCTTGGCGGCCAGCTCGTAGGTAAATTGCGGCTGATAGAAAGTCTTTGCCAGCCGGAAATCCATCCGGTCATATTTATACTCGCCGAGATTGCGCGCCACGTAATAGGCCGCTGAGGTTGAGATCGAATTCCGGTAACGCTGAATCCACGCAAAGCTGCCTGAATGCTCTGCTGTCAGCCGACCCTGCAGACGGATATACCGTTGTTGCCGGGAAGGCGGCACATCGGGCCCCCGATATTCCTCGTGTTGGTCGAGATAAGCGTAACTCAGCCGGAACTGGCTGTTCTGGTATTCCAGTGAGCTCTCAATCTCGATGCCCTCCTGATCCAGCGCCACGAAGTTGCCGAGGTCCCAGCGCTGGTTACCATCGCTGTCGGTATCCACGGCAATCAGGCCGCTGATGACGTCACGGAGGCTGTCATGGAAAAATTTAACCTCTGTTGAAAGCAATCCTTGGCCGAGTCGGAACTGACCGAAATAACTGATCTCACGGGAAATAATGCGCTCTTCCTGGAGATTGCCGGGAGCCTGGAATTCAATCAGGCGGGTCCCCTCAAGAAACTCGAAGGCGTCGGGTTCAATGTTTTTACCCCGATAGCCCCAATCTGCTCGCTGTTCGAACGCATCTGGTGTGCGTACTGCCTTGGAAAAAACAAAGCGCAGAGTCTGGTTTTCAGTCAGTTGGAAGTTGGTCGCGATCCGGGGCGAGAAGAAGTCATCGTCCAGACTGCTGGTTTTCTCCCAACTGCCACCGACGTTGAAGGTCAGCCAATTGATGGGCGTGTATTCTAGGTTGCCAAACAGCAAGGCCTGATAGTTGCTGCCGTCACCATTGAAATAGGTTTCAGATTCGAAACGGTCCTCGCGGTAACCGGCACCCGAGACCAACCGGATATCATCGGTGACGATCAGCGTGTCCTGGAATTCAAACTCCAGACGCTCTTCCTGGAGGTCCTGGTTGGCATCGGTGCAAATCTCAAGCGGGTTGCCAAGAGTGCCAGGGGGGATGCAGCTTCTCCAGCCCTGGCGCCGATCATAATTCTGGTAGCTTGATTGCAGATGAACAAAGTGGTTGCTGCTGAAATTATGATTCCACTTTAGCTGGGCGTAGTAATCATCGCCAGTGACGGCGGGAATGCCCTGGACGCCGAAGGCGCTGCCGTATTGCTCGCCATCCTCTTCGTCGTAGACGTCAGTGTAGCCAAGACGCAGATCGACCGAGTTACGGCTGTCGAACGCCAGAGTGGAATCATAATTGAAGGTGTTGAACCGGTAGCTGTCGTCAAAAGGCTGAAGCTCTTCGCTTTTATCGAGGGTTCCCGAGAGGTTAACAAAGCGCTCGTCAAAGCCGTCTGATTCCCGGCGAGTGAAGGAAAACCGCCAGTCGTAAGGACCAACCCGGTCTCCGACTGAACCAAATGCTTGCCGGTAGCCGAGATCACCGGCTCTCAGGCTGATATAGGTGCCGTGAGTATCCTGGGGTGACCGGGTGATGATGTTGATGGTGGCCAGGAACGCGTTGATGCCATAGGTGGCGGAGTTGGGCCCGCGTGTGACTTCGATGCGTTCAATGTTTTCGAGTGCCACCGGCATGGCATGCCAGTCAACGTCGGCAATGCTTGGCTGGTAAGCGGTTCGGCCGTCAACCTGGACCTGGAGGCGGCGCTGATCGTTAGCGACTGTGCCGTGGTAGCTCACCACGGGGCGGTTGCTCTCCACAAAACCTACCGTCATGCCCGGGACCAGCCGAAACACCTCCCACAAATGCAGGATGCCGAGATCACGGATCAGTTCACCCTGGACCACAGTAGTTGTGCCGGGGACCCGCGATTTGGGCTGGCGTAGTTTGGTCATCGAAAAAACATCAGGGATCGGCTCTTCCAGAACAAAATTGTAATCGGGATCGAAGCCCTCGCTCATCGTCAGATCTGCAAGAGTATACGGATAACCAGGCGTTTCCTGTGCGGCAGTGGTGGGAGAATAGCCTGCAAAGACAAGGCATATCGCTCCGCACTTCAGAGTGAAAGGGCGTATCGTCATGTCAGTGTTTACGTTCCAGCCGAGCGCGTCTCCTGTTAGGCCTCGCCGGGCTTAGCTCAGGTAACAGCGATTTTTGATTTTTATGAATTATCCGTAATAGTAGCCAAGTCGGCAATGGGTGTCTCGCAGGGAGAACGAAATACCGGAAGTATTAGGGAGCCTCTGATTAAGTCTATTGACGATTCTGCAAGCGTTGAGGGCCTCACTGGCAAGGCGCGTTGCAAAGGTTGTGTAAAACGCCGAAATGACCGGATGGCCGCTGTTTTAGCCCGTGCTAGACTTCGGGCATTCGTTTGAGAGGACGCCCATGCAGAACCGAATCCTGCTTGTAGAAGATGATGAAGAGCTCCGCCAGCTATTGGCTCGTTATCTCACCAGTCAGGGCTTTACGGTTCGGGAGGCGGCCAATGGCAGGGACGGCTTGTCTCTGGCCGCTAAAAATCACTGTGACATCGTGGTCCTGGACATCAT
>JBBQMX010000342.1:0-3397 GCA_038329375.1 Pseudomonadales bacterium
ACCTTGCGAAATGTCGATTGCAGGGTGAAGTCATCCTCTGCCCGGGCCGCCGGTTTGAACTGGCAACCAACCAGACCAACGAGGAGCTGATGCCCGGCGTACTGGAAGACGGCAATACCCTGTCACTGCCTTCGCTTGAAGGGGATCGTAGCGATGACGAGGCTGTCCGGCGTTACCTCTCCGATGCGTATGATATCTATATCCCCAAAATGCTGGCGATCGGCCTGGCAGGCACGACGATGAGCTTCACGGCGTTTCATAATGCCTTTCACACTATCGAGGACGGTGGGGTCGATTTTGCCCAGCGGCTGGAACAGACCTATCACCTGCTGAAGCAGGACAAGAAAATCTTGACCGTCAAAGCCCGTTACCACGACGAGCTTCCAGAGAACATTAACCTGTGCAGCGAGATTAACCGGGACATCGTGGTCTGCGATAATGTCGGTACGAACTGGGTTTATATCACCCGCTAACAAAGGAAATCGTTGAGGTCATTCACGACCGCATAGGGCTGCTCTTCCATCAGGACGCGCCCGCGAGGCCAGGGTTTTGGGTGCCCCCAGACGTACGGCCTGGACTCTGGGTAAAAAGCCTTGATAAATGGCTTTTTGATGTTAGATCACATGACGGCTGGCATCTGCGTCCGTAAACTGCGGCATTCGCTGTAAACATATTCGTTTAGCCGACTCCGGACCCGCCTATGATTGCCGTTTTTTTGAGTACCTTTGTTACCAGTGCACTGAAATTTCTGTTCCTGCTGGCGCCGTTTTTTGCGGTTACCATGTTTCTGGCCCTGACCCGGGGCCAGAGTGCGGCGCAGAAAAGTGCCATCATCCGCCGGGCCTGTATTTCCGCCTTGATCCTCGGGCTGGCGCTGTTCTTTGCCGGGCCGCTGCTGTTCAACGCCATTGGCATCACGCTTAATTCGTTCCGCATTGGTGCCGGTTCACTGCTGTTCCTGACGGCGATCAGTCTGGTCAGTGATGGCACCCGTAACCACGCGACGGGACTGCCGGAAGAGGATCGTGACGATGTCGCGGTGGTACCGCTGGCTATCCCGATCATAATCGGGCCGGCGACTATCGGTGCGATTCTGGTCTATGGCGCCGAACTCAATACCGTGCCTGAAGTAGCAGGCGGCTTACTGGGGCTGGTGGCGAGCCTGGCGGGCCTGGCGGGGTTGCTGTATCTGTCCGGCTTCCTCGAGAAAGCCATGGGGAAAACGGGCCTGCATATCATGTCGAAAATAAGTGGCCTGATCCTCTCGGCAATGGCAGCGGAGATCGTTTTGACGGGTGTGGCTGGGTTTGTCCAGAACGCAGGTCTTTAACGGGAGCTCTAACCGGAATGTTTTACAAAAGTTCAGCGCGAGCTCATATTGTAGAGTCGGCGAGTGGTTGCCATAAGGCTTCCACTTTCGCCGGGAGGAAGTGTTATATGCGGCACCTGTGTCTACCTGGTTTCGTGTTATTGATCTTTGTCTTGTCCTGCTCCGTAAACGCTGAACCTGCGACACCGAATACTGTCGAACTGCCACTTTTACAGGCAGCTTACGTGGAATTTCCCCCTCTCACCTATACCGACCAAGACGGCAACCCGGCGGGACGATACATCGCTCTAAGTGAGCAGGTGGCGGCAAAGGCTGGCTATCGACTGCATTGGCGTGAGCTACCAATCAGCCGTATCTATCTTTTCCTGCAGGCTGGCAGGCTGGACTTCTGGCCAGGCGTTGGCGGGTTGCCCCATATACAGCCCTGGGTAGTCGAGTCGCAGCATACCCTGATGTTCCTGACACTATCGGCGTTTCATTTAGCGTCCACACCATCGGTTGATGACTTCAACGATCTGGAAGGACATCGGTTGATCGTTATGGCCGGCTATACCTACCTCGGAGCGATTGACCATCTGAAGAATAATCCGGATACCCGGTTTTACTCAGCTCCAGGGCACGAAGCGGGCCTGAGAATGCTGACGATGGGGAGGGGGGACTACCTGATCGATTATATTCAGCCGATGCTGGAAGTGCTCAAAAGGCACCCGGTTAATGACCTGCAAACCAGTGAGCTGATGTCCTCCAGGTTAGCGTTCGTGATGTCCCGGTATACTGTCAATGTCGAGCAGGTAATGTCCCGGTTTGACGATGCCTATGAGGAGCTTATCCGGCTTGGATACCATTGGTAAGCTTGGTTATTGTTGTCGACAGGATTATGTGCCCAGCGCCAGCCAGACTCCTACCCCCATCATGAGGGTGCCGGCGAGCCGGTTGATCAGCCGCACATTGCGGCCGTTGGACAGCAGTTTACTCAGGGTTTTACCGCCAGCTGCGTAGAGGATCAGTGACATCAGTTCGATCACCAGAATCGCCGCGACCAGGATGGACAGTTGGGGTGCGAGGGCGCGGTTACTGTCCAGAAACGGTGGCAGCAACACCATAAAAAACGCCCAGCCTTTGGGGTTGGCTACGGCGGTAAAAAAGCCCTGAAGCGCAAGCTGCAGTGGGCTCGCCAGAGCATTGGCGGACTCGCCGGTCTCAGGTATGGCGAGCTTGCCCCGGGAGCGCCAAAGTTCCACTCCCAGCCACATCAGATAAAGCCCTCCGGCCCACTTGAACACGGTGAACACAACCGGTGCACTGAGCATGATGGTCGCTACGCCGACCACTGCCATAACCGCTACCAGTCCTACACCCATCAGCTCTCCGGCCATCATCCAGAAAGTGCGGCGCACACCAATGGTCATGCCCAGGCTCATGGACAGCGTCATGCACATGCCGGGTGTCAGGGACACCAGCACAAAGGTGGGAATAAACGCGGCCAGCAAGGCGGTGTTGATCATCGTTTCTCTATCGTTTTATCAGTTTGGCGAATGGGCAGCGGCCCTCGTCAGCCCGGCTGAACCGCCTCTTATGGTCGCGGACCTGAGTTTACGGTGCTGCAGTCCAATCAATACCAGCGGAATTACAATCATCAGGCTGCCGACCAGAAACCACAAGTCCGGCACTTCGTTGAACCAGATCCAGCCAATGGCGACGGCCCAGATCAGCCCCGTGTACTCTGCGCTGGTCACCTGGTTGGCATCCACCTGCTTGTAGGCCAGTAACACCGTGACGTTGTAGCCCAGAATAAACACCGTCGAGCCGATCGAATTCACCAGTATAGCCGGGTCCCAGGGGGCGTCTTCAATGATCATCAGTATAAAACTGGCTGGCAGGATCAACACGTAGCTGAGCACCAGCTTGTGCACGGTGGATTGTTTCCGGGGCAACTGGCGTACCATGACAGCGGCAACGGCCAGTGCCAGCGCGGCTCCCAGAGCCGCTATTGCACCCCAGCCGATAGCTACCGGCCGCAAAATGACGATGATACCGGCGAAGCCGCTCACCACCGCGAGCAGGCTT
>JBBQMX010000343.1:0-3377 GCA_038329375.1 Pseudomonadales bacterium
AGTGTGGGATACACGGGCCTATGTTCCGTCGGACCTGTAAGAACCGGGGCTGACTCTGAGACATCGGAAGCAATTCCGGTGCTCTCTGACCAAGTCTGGATGGCCCTTCGGGGCCATCCTTGTTTCATAACGGTCTTTCTGAGCGAGGAACTGTTGTATGACGGTGTCTGGTAAAGGCTCGCCGCAGAACGTGCGGGCATCGGTGTCTAGCACCGAAGAATTTATTCATCATCACACAGAGTTACCAACAACCTGGGTCAGTCAGGGGATGGACCGTGTGATTTCAGCGATCGGCAAGGGTGCTTCCTGGCTCTGGGTAGTGATAACCGGAGTGATCATCTGGGCGGTAGTTGGCCGCTATGCCTTTGACCATGGTTCGGTGACATTGGAAGAAGTCCAGTGGCATCTGGCCGGCATGGGCTGGCTGTTGGGGTTGGCCTACACCCTGGTGGTTGATGGTCACGTACGGGTGGATGTGATCCACGAACGCCTGTCGCTGAAAGGCCAGGGCTGGATTGAGCTTTTTGGCCTGGTTTTGCTGTTATTGCCATTTCTCGGGCTGGCGGTCTACGAGATGTTCCCTTACGCCTATAGCTCCTGGCAACAGGGTGAAACCAGTCAGGCACCTGCCGGGCTGCCATACCGCTGGGTTCTAAAGGGCATCCTGGCATTGTCTTTTACCCTGCTGATTCTGGCAGCGCTATCCCGCTTGCTGAAAGTTACAGCCTTACTTTTCGGCTTCCCAAAGCCAATCCGAATCGAGTCCAAGAATGACAAGAATGAGGATGTCTCCTGATGGAGCTTGAAACCCTGTTTGTAATCGGCATGTTCCTGACCTTCATGGCGTTATTGATGACCGGCTTTCCGGTTGCCTGGGTGTTGGGTGGCACCGCAGTCATCTGGACAGTAGTCGGTGTGGTTGCTGTTGAAAATTTTGGTGCCAATCTATGGTTCGACTATTCCTCCTCCATGGGGCTCGTGCCCGAGCGGGTATGGAACGTCGTAAACAGCGAGACTCTTGTGGCTCTGCCCATGTTTATCTTCATGGGCATCATGCTGGATCAGTCGGGTGTCGCCGAGCGACTGATGAACAGCATGGTAAAACTGTTTGGCGCGGTTCGCGGCGGATATGCGGTAACGGTGATTATCATTGGCGTACTGTTGGCAGCCACCACCGGTATCATTGGAGCGTCCGTGGTGCTGCTGGGCATGTTGTCTTTGCCGGTGATGATGGAGAACAAGTACGACAAGGGGTTTGCCGTGGGCACTGCCTGCGCCACCGGCACTCTTGGCATCCTGATTCCTCCTTCCATCATGCTGGTACTGATGGCTGACCGGCTGGCGGTCCCGGAAGCGTCGGTGGGCGATCTGTTCATGGGAGCATTCCTGCCCGGCCTGATGCTGGGTGCCATGTACGTTGCCTATGCCATGATCCGCCCCCTGCTGCAGCCGCATATTGCGCCGGTGCCGGAGGGCACGGAGAAAGTATCCTGGAGCATTGTCTGGGAAGTGGCCAAGGCAGTTGTGCCCACGGCTGCGCTGATTCTCGGTGTACTTGGTTCTATCTTTGCCGGTATAGCCACGCCCACGGAGGCTTCCGGTGTCGGTGCACTGGGAGCGCTATTGCTGGCCCTGATGGCAAGACGCCTGAATCTGAAAGTGCTCAGCTCCTCCTTGCATCAGACAACCCGTACGTCCGCGTTCATTTTCGCTATTTTCCTGGGTGCAACGGCGTTCTCTGTGGTGCTGCGGGGACTCGGAGGCGACAGGGTGATCGAAGAAGCGTTACTGGGGCTGCCATTCGGGCCCTATGGCGTGGTATTGACCATTCTGTTCGCGGTGTTCCTGCTTGGCTTCTTCCTGGACTGGGTTGAGATCACCCTGATTATTCTTCCGCTGGTGGCACCGGTTGTCCAACATCTCCAATTCGACCTGGTGTGGTTCACCATCCTCTTTGCTATGTGCCTGCAGACGTCGTTCCTGACGCCTCCGGTAGGCTTTGCACTGTTCTACATCAAGGGCGTGGCGCCGCCGGAAATCTCGGTGGTCGACATCTACAAGGGCGTCATACCCTTCATCATCATTCAGCTGGTGGCCCTGGTGATTGTATTCCTGGTGCCCGAAATAGCGACCTGGCTGCCCAGCGTGGCCTACGACTAAGGAGACAACTAAAATGCGTCTAGAAAACCGGATAGCCCTGATTACCGGAGCCGGTCGCGGCATTGGCCGGGCCATCGCTGAACGTTATGGTCGCGAAGGGGCCTTCGTCGCCGTTGCGGATCTGGACCTGGCCGGGGCAGAAGACGCCGTAGCTGCCATTGAGTCTGCCGGTGGCACTGCCATGGCATTAGCCATGGATGTCACGGACGAAAAGGCTGTTGAGGAGGGCGTGAAGGCCATTGTGGACAATTGGGGGCGTCTGGACATCGCCATAGCCAACGCCGGTATCCAGCACATTGATCCGATCCACAAGCTGGCCTATGCCGATTGGCGCAAGGTGCTCGATGTGCACCTCAACGGTGCTTTTCTGGTCACCCGCGCTGCGCTCAACCAGATGTACAAAAATGGTAGCGGCTGCATGCTGTTTATGGGGTCGGTGCACTCGATGACCGCATCACCACTGAAGTCGCCCTACGTAACCGCCAAGCATGGCCTGCTTGGCCTATGCCGGGCGGTGGCCAAAGAAGGCGCGGAACACGGTGTCAGCAGCAACATCATTTGTCCGGGCTTTGTACGAACCCCGCTGGTGGAAAAGCAGATACCCGAGCAGGCAAAAGAGCTGGGGATATCGGAAGAAGCAGTGATTCGCGACGTGATGCTGAAGCATACGGTGGACGGTAAGTTTACTACACTGGAAGATGTCGCTGAGCTGGCCGTTCACCTGGCTGCGTTCCCTTCGGCGGCGCTGACCGGGCAGTCCGTGGTGGTCAGTCATGGCTGGCACATGCAATAGGAGCAATTGATGGACAACGCACAACAGGCCCCGGTGGTCTGGAACCCGACTGAGGGCCTCCTTCAGAACTGCCAGATGGGGAAGTACAAGCGCTGGCTGGAAGCCCAGGGCAAAGGCCCGTTTGCGGATTTTCACGCGCTCCACAAGTGGTCAGTCAGTGAGTTGGAGCTCTTCTGGCAGAGCATCTGGGATTATTGTGGATTGCGTTGCGATACCCCCGCCGAGCGGGTGTTGGGCAAGCGCTCCATGCCGGGCGCCGAGTGGTTCCCCGGCATGCGGCTGAATTTTGCAGCTAATCTGTTTCGGTTGGCGGAAGGTGAAGGTGCAGAAGCCGAGGCCATCGGAGACCAATGTGAGACCCGGACAGTGATACGTCGTACCTACGGAAACTTGAAGGCCGCCGTCGGTGCCCTGGAAGCGTTTC
>JBBQMX010000344.1:0-3373 GCA_038329375.1 Pseudomonadales bacterium
ATTTTCTCCATGGGCCAGTCCAGTTGAGGCCAGTTCAGTTCGGTCCAGTCCAGTTCAGTCGAGGTCAGCCCTGATGCGGTCGAAGGCTGCCAAAACGCTGTTATCGCGCAGGGAGCACCGGAAGTCTATCTCCTCTGAGGATTAAACAATACACTGGTGGCCCATGACAGCCCTTGATCAAACCCCAGTTACAGCTCTGCGTGGTGTCGGTGCGCAACTGCGCGACAAGCTCGCCCGTGTCGGCATCGCAACCATTCAGGATGTATTATTTCATTTGCCGTTGCGGTACATGGATCGCACGCGCCTAACCCCAATTGGGGCGCTGCAACCCAACACGGAAGTGGTCATAGAAGGTGAAGTAAAGGGCACCGACATAGTTTATGGGCGACGGCGCAGCCTGATGTGTAAGGTGCAGGATCACACCGGCGTTTTGACCTTGCGATTTTTCCATTTTACCGCCGCACAGAGCAACAATCTGGTCAGTGGCGCGAAAATCCGTGCCTATGGGGAAGTCCGGCGAGGCAGCGCGGGGCTGGAACTTTATCACCCGGAATATCAGTTCCTGGATGACAAAACGCCGGAGCCGCTAACCCAGTATCTGACACCGATTTACCCGGCCAGCGAAGGGCTGACGCAATACCGTTTGCGCACCATTGTTGAACAGGCCCTCGCGCTGCCTAACGCCACCAACCTGACTGAACTGTTGCCCGAGGCAATGCGCGGTGAACAACAAACCAGCCTGACCGAAGCCCTGCGCTTTTTGCACAAACCCCCGGCGGATGCCCCCGTGCAATTACTCGCCGAAGGCAACCACCCGGCACAACAACGCCTCGCCCTGGAAGAGTTGCTCGCCCATCATCTCAGTCTGCAGCGTTTACGCCAGCAGATCCGGCAATATCAGGCGCCGGCCTTTGCCCCGGATGTGGCGCTGAAAAAGCGGTTTCTTAAACAGTTACCGTTTCAGTTAACCGGAGCGCAGACACGGGTGTGTGAAGAAATTGCCCACGATATTGCGCAACCGCAACCCATGTTGCGGTTGCTACAGGGCGATGTTGGTTCCGGCAAAACGGTGGTAGCAGCAATCGCCGCTTTACAGGCCATTGGCAACGGCTACCAGGCGGCGGTCATGGCACCGACCGAAATTCTGGCTGAGCAGCATCGACTTAACTTTGTCAGCTGGTTCAGTCCGCTGGGCATTGCGGTTGTCTGGCTGACCGGCAAGCTCAAAGGCAAGGCCAGGGAGGTGCAGCTGGCCAGCATTGCCGACGGCGGGGCACAATTGATCGTCGGCACCCACGCGCTGTTTCAGGAAGACGTTATCTTTCGCAATCTCGGCTTAACCATTATCGATGAACAGCACCGATTCGGTGTTCACCAACGTCTGGCATTGCGGGAAAAAGGCCCGGCATCCGGGGCAATTCCCCACCAGCTGATTATGACCGCGACGCCGATTCCGAGGACACTGGCGATGAGTGTCTATGCTGACCTGGATTTTTCGGTGATCGACGAACTGCCCGCCGGACGTACGCCGGTGAATACGGTGGCCATTAGTGATCAACGCCGTCCGGAAGTCATCAACCGTATTCGCGGTGCCTGTGGCGATGGGTATCAGGCCTACTGGGTTTGCACGCTTATCGAAGAATCGGAAACCCTGGAGGCGCAGGCAGCCGAAGTCACTGCCAATGAGTTGCGCCTGTTGTTGCCGGAACTGCGCATAGGCCTGGTACACGGTCGGCTCAAAGCCCGGGACAAGACTCTGGTGATGGAAGCGTTTAAGGCCGGAGATCTGGACCTGCTGGTCGCTACCACGGTCATAGAAGTCGGTGTTGATGTACCCAACGCCAGCCTGATGATTATCGAAAACCCAGAGCGGCTCGGCCTTGCCCAGCTCCACCAGTTGCGTGGCCGGGTGGGGCGCGGAAGCGTGGCCAGTCATTGTGTTTTGCTCTATGCCACACCCCTGTCACAGCGCGCCAAAGAACGTATCGCCATTATGCGACAAACCAATGACGGCTTTGTTATCGCAGAAAAGGATCTCCAGTTGCGCGGCCCTGGCGAAGTCCTCGGTACTCGTCAGACCGGCGAGTTAAACCTTCGTATCGCCAACCTGGAACGCGATGCCCACCTGCTCGATCAGGTCAAAACCATCGCCAGCACCCTGTTACGGGACTATCCCGATACAGTCGCACCCATCATCCGACGCTGGCTGGGTGAGAGGGAGCGCTACGGGCAGGCCTGACGCAAGCGGGCCGAGCACTTCCGAGAGCGGGGTACCTGACCTGGTGTGCAACCAGCGGTCTGCTTCAGCCCAGCCATTTCTTGTCAGATTACTTGTGGGACTGCTTGTGAGATGGCCTCTGGCATTAGCTCTGGCATTACCGCCTCAGACTTTTATAATAACCAGACCTAACACCACTTATGCCGAATCCCACTATGGCGATTACCAGCCCTCTGTACAAACTTCTTGGCAAGTCACCCATCAAGCCCCTGCAGGAACACATGACCGAAGCGGTTAAGTGCGCCGAGCTGCTGGAAACTTTTTTCCAGGCTTCGTTTGCCAATAACTGGGCTGAAGCAGAAACGATTTATAACCGTATTTGCGAAAGTGAACACCGCGCCGATGAGCTGAAAAAACAGTTGCGCCTGCATCTACCAAAAAGTTTCTTTATGCCGGTATCACGCACCGATCTGCTGGAACTGTTGTCGGTGCAGGACCATATCGCCAACAGCGCAAGGGATATTGCCGGCCTGATGCTGGGCCGTCAGATTATTATTCCCGACGTGCTGAGTGAATTGGGCGTTCAGTTTCTGAGGGCGGCGGTTTCCACCACCCAGCAGGCGCTGAAAGCGATCGACGAACTGGACGAGCTGCTGGAAACCGGTTTCAGTGGGCTGGAAATCGATTTTGTCGAAACACTGATTGAGGAACTGCATACACTGGAGCACGAAACCGACCGGCTTGAGCGGGACATCCGCAAACAGCTATTTAGCGTTGAAGCGACTATGCCACCTGTCGATGTCATGTTTCTCTATAAAATCATCGAAACCATTGGCGACCTGGCCGACCACGCTGAACGCGTCGGCGGCAGGTTGCAACTCTTGCTTGCCCGTTAACACCCTTTCCTTTCGTCCTATTAATTAAATAGTTGAGCAGTATGACAGTCATCGCTGAATACGGATTTCTATTCCTTTCCCTTGCCTGCCTGTTCGGGTTTTTTATGGCCTGGGGTATCGGCGCTAACGACGTCGCCAACGCCATGGGCACCTCGGTGGGCTCGCGCGCACTGACCATCAAGCAAGCCATTTTGATCGCCATGGTATTCGAATTTCTCGGCGCCTACCTCGCCGGTGGCGAAGTAACGTCAACCATCCG
>JBBQMX010000345.1:0-3364 GCA_038329375.1 Pseudomonadales bacterium
GGAATACATCGTTATCACCTCTTTTTTGTTGATGAGCTGGTTTACGGTGGATTTGTTTATCAGGGGGGCTGAAAGCTATCAGCGGGGGTATTTTCAAGTGCTTGGAGGCAGTTAAGTCGGGTCATATATGAACAGGGCCAGGCTTCAGATCATGAAGGTCAACAGAAAAGGCAAAGAATAAGAATGAACCTTAATCCGAAACGTTCGTTAATGATTATTGCAGTGGTGTCAGTGCTGGTAGGCAGTGTTGCGGTCTGGTTGTCGGCCGACTATATCCAGGGGCGTGTTTCTGGCATACGAACGCAGCTTGAAGGTGAGTACGAAATGATGCCGGTGGTTGCTGCCAGCGTTGACCTTTCTAGGGGTGGTGAGGTTGCCCGTGGCAAACTGCGGGTGGTCCATCTCCCCAAGCGCTTTGTGCCCAGCCGGGCAATTCATCCTGAGCAGCTCAACCGGATAGAAGGCGCCAATCTGGTGGTAGATGTAGCCGCCGGCCAACCGGTGCTGACCAATTACGTGACGCGGGGGGTCGTCCGGTCCGGAACATTCTCCAGCCAGATCGGCGAAGGCATGCGCGCCGTGACCTTTCCGGTAGACATGGTCTCTTCTGTGGGCGGGTTGCTGAACCCGGGTGACAGGATTGATTTGCTGGCTACCATGCGAATGCAGAACCGCGAAGGTCTCGTAACGCTGCCTCTGTTGGATAACCTTGAAATTCTCGCGGTCGGTGAGGTCTTTCAGGGTGCCAATGACCGTCGCTACCAGCACATAACTCTCGAACTCTCCCCAAAGGATTCTGCGCGGCTTTTGCAGGCCCGACAGGAAGGTTCACTGACCGCTGTGTTGCGTTCGCCGGAGGATCAGAGTGAAGGCTTTGCCAAGGCGATGACGATGGAAGGGCTTTTTGATGATCCTTTCGGTAGTTATTTCAAAGCGCCATCACCACCTGCTTCAAAGCTGCCACTCCAGCCAATGATGCCCACCAGATCGCCTATTATTGTACCGCCGAAGAATATTGATGTGATTATTGGAGGACGTGGTTGATGAGATGTCCCGTCAAGCAGTTGGGTGACCAACTGAGTTTTCTGACCTGTGTTCTGATCGCTTCGCTACTTTTTTCAACGGCAGTGGCCGCACATCCATTGAAGGTATCGGTCGGGTTCACAACGCTTATTGATGCGCCTGGTGTGACTCGCGTGGCGCTGGGCAACGGTGAGCTTGCGGAAGTGCATGCACTGAGTGAAACCGATGAAGTATTGGTTATCGGGCTGGTGCCGGGTTCTACCGACCTTCGGGTATGGACTGACGATGACAAACAGCACCGGTACAGGCTGACGGTAGGATCGTCTCGCGTAAAGATCGCGGAAGATGAGCTTGCTGCCCTGATATCAGACCTGGAAGGGGTTGAAATGAGAGCGCTGGGCAATGGTGATCTGTTGCTGTTCGGGCAGGCATTGCGGCCCCGGGATGCAGCGCTGGCCGCGGCTCTGGCTGAACGCTACAGCGAAATCATCAATGAGGTGACGTTACCCAGGGTGGTTGCCCTTCCCACCATCAACCTTAACGCCCGGATTGTGGAAGTTCGTCGTAGCGGTCTGACGGAAATCGGTATTGACTGGGCGGATACCCTTGCGGGGCCAGAGGTTGGCTTGATCAGTGACTGGAGTACCAATTCGTTTTTTCGTCCAGTGTTGCCAGACGGTTTTGAATCAACCAACGGCATGATGTTGCCATTGGATATCGGTACCCAAACCTATGCAGGCTGGGGAACACGGATTACTTCAGCTATTGACCTGCTGGCCCAGGACGGGGTGGCGCGCTTGTTGGCTGAACCCCAGGTGTCGGTGGTCAGCGGACAGGAGGCCAGGTTCGTGGTGGGGGGCCAGTTACCGATTAGCGTCCTTGATGAGAATGGGCAGCCCAGAATCGAATTTAAAGATTACGGCATCATTCTTGAGATAGAACCCATTGCAGACGGGGCGGATGGGCTGATCAATACCCGTATTGCCGTTGAGGTAAGTTCCATCGACCCGTCGGTGTCAGTCAACGGCGTTCCCGGCATTGTGTCACGTAAAACCAATACCCATGTCAGCCTTCTTAACGGAGAAAGCTTTGTGGTGTCGGGGCTGTTGAGTAATGAATCATCCAAGGATGTCAGCAAGGTTCCAGGGCTGGGGGATATTCCGATTCTTGGTGAGCTGTTCAAGTCCAGGGCCTTCCAGAATCGCGAGACAGAACTGTTGGTGCTGGTTCGCCCAACCTTGGTGTCGGCCATTGATGACGTCAACAAGCGCCGTCTCGCGCAGTTTGAAAGCCTGTTGACGGAATCCCGGAAAGCGGTCCAGTTCAGTCTGTTTGACTGAGTGTTCTACTGAGTGCGCTCTGAATGGGCGTTTGAAAGGCAAGCCTGAGAGGAACGACGTATGTGGTCGATCAAATTGTATTCTTCAACCGGTAGTGTCTTGCACTCGTGCCAGCTCGACAATGGTGAGTATGTATTGGGCAAGGCCCCGGAGTGTGAACTGCAGATTGATGATACGTTTATTTCCCGCCAGCATGCTCGTCTTCACATAGCAAGCGACGGGGTAACGGTTGAAGACCTCGGCAGTACCAACGGCACATGGCGTGGCAAGAACCGGATCACAGGCACTGAAGCAGTCATGGACGAGGGCCGGTTTCTGCTGGGCCGACAAGTTCAGTTGCATGTGCAATCGGTGAGCGACTTGACAGCGCAGACCGGCACCGCCGCCTGGGATGAGCCTGTAGCCATCGAGACTGCGAAGGTCACCCGGGAGGCTCTGGAGAAAATTCTTGAGTATCTCAATTTGCGGAAGCGGGGGGACCTCAGCAAGCTGAATTACAACCAGCTCCGGGACGAAACCCGCAAAGCGGCGGAGGCTTTGATAGCGTCCGGTGATATAAGTTTACCACCAAGAGTGGACCGGGAAGCCCTGATCGCCGATATCGTGTCCGAGGCCATCGGTTTTGGGCCGATTGAGCCCTTTCTGGAAGACGAAGAAGTTACCGAAATTATGGTGAATGGCCCGGATAAGATCTATCTCGAAAAGCGGGGAAAGCTTACCAAGTCCAACGCCAGCTTTTCCAGTGTCCAGGCGTTGATGAATGTAATCGAGCGAATCGTCAGCCCTCTCGGGCGTCGAATAGATGAAGGCAATCCAATGATCGACGCCCGTTTGCCGGATGGTTCCCGGGTGAATGCCATCATTCCGCCGCTGGCGCTTACCGGGCCTACGCTCACGATCCGGAAGTTTGCCAAGGAGCGATTTGTCATCAGTGATCTGGTTGGCTTCGGGTCACTCAGTGAGGAGATGGCGCAGTTTCTGGAAATTTGTGTGAAGTATCG
>JBBQMX010000346.1:0-3359 GCA_038329375.1 Pseudomonadales bacterium
CCGGCGGGCTGTTCAGCAACAATTCACTGCGCAATACCTTGCTGAGCTTCCCTGAACCCACGGCTGATAACAGCTTTTTATGGTCCTGAGTGGGCAGCATCGGGTACCAGACAAGGTATACCCCGTGTCGGCACCGCTGCCAGGCTTTTGCAAGCGTATCCGCTACCTTCGCATATTCGCTTTTAACCTCATAGGACGGGTCAATCAAACCCAGTAGCCGAGGTCTGTTGGGTGGCAGGCAACCAAGAAGGCCGCGCAAACCGTCCTGCTGACGCACCTGGACCGCCGTCTGAGCTGCCCACCTGGACAGCGTTTCACCTTCTGAAGGATGAAGCTCGAAGCAGGTGACTGAATCCTGGCTTCGACCACTGTCTGCCAGCCATGCCGGGGAGCCCGGATACCGGACCAGGGCACGATTACCCTTGTTCACTCGCTGAAGATGATCCATAAACCCTTTCCAATCCGGTGACGCCAGCGCCTGACGCTGGCACCAGAGCGCCTGAATGCCTCCTGTCGCCTCGCCTGTCTTGAGCGCGCGCTCGCTGTTCAGGTCATACAGGGCGCTACCAGCGTGGGTGTCAAAGCAGGCAATGGGCGACGACTTTGCCTGCATCAACTGAAGGGTAAGAAACAGCGCACTGTGTTTTTGCACATCGGCAAAATTACCGGCGTGGAAAGCGTGAAGATAGCTGAGCATGTAAGACTCCCGGAAATCGGCGTGCTTAAGGAGCCTCTGACCAACTCCTCAAGATTCAACGTATAATTCAGACCGCTATACTTTACGCCCCTGACGCCATACGCAAGCCTGAAGATAGCTCTCAATATGACTATAAAGATAACTCTCAAGATAACTCTCAAGATAACTCTCAAGATAACTCTCAAGATAACTCTCAAGATAACGATGAAGGTAACCCCGAGGAAGCTGCTTTGTCACAAAAGAACGCCACCACTGCCGATCAACTCTATGCCCTCATCGCCAACGAGGAAGACGCGCGGCTCTGCAAAGACATTCCCGACCATGCCTGCCGGGAGGTGCCTAGAAACTTTTTCCTGATCCTCGGAAGCCTGGTACTGACCAAACTTGGCGATTTACTCATCAGCCCCAAGACTGTACTGGCATGGCTGCTGACCTCCATTGGCGCCGCAGGGTTGGTGGGCTGGCTGGTGCCGATTCGGGAATCCGGCTCGATGATTCCACAAATGGTCATTGGTGCCTGGGTTCGCAGAAAACCCGTACGCAAATGGTTCTGGGTGCTGGGTAGCTTTGGCCAGGCAATCAGTGTGGCGGCAATGGCGGCAAGCGTGTGGTTTCTTGAGGGCTATCCTGCGGGCTATGGCGTCATCGCCGCGCTGATTGTGTTTTCACTGTCAAGAGGCTTCTGCTCCGTCGCCATGAAGGATGTGCAGGGCAAGTGTATTCCCAAGGCACGTCGTGGCAGGTTAGCTGGTCTGGCCAGCACCCTGGGCGGCGCGGGCACCGTTGCGCTCACAGTCTTGCTGTTCTGGGACCGTGGCGATCCTTCGGTACTGTTCTATGCCATCCTGCTGCTACTGGCGGCCGGGCTCTGGCTTCTGGCCGGAGCGCTGTTTGCGACGGTGGACGAATACGACGGCGAAACCGGGGGCGGGGACAATGCACTGGGAGAAGCCTTCAATAGCCTTTCTCTGCTGCGGGACGACAAACCCTTCCGGCACTTCGTGATCACTCGTGCGCTGTTACTGTGCTCGGCCCTTGCATCGCCCTATTTTGTGGTATTGGCCCAGCAGCAGTCTGACAGTGGCTGGTTGCTGGGCGTTTTTCTGCTCGCAAGCAGCCTGGCCAGTTCTGTCAGTGCCAGCGTATGGGGCTGGATGGCGGACAGGTCCAGCCGACAGGTGATGATCAGGGGCGCAGCGATTGCGAGTCTGGTCTGCCTGGGCATTGGAATTACAAGTATTGTCACAGGCGATGGCAAGATGTCGATGTGGTTCTATCCCGCTGCCTTTTTCGTGCTGAGCATCGCCCACGCGGGAGTGAGGCTTGGCCGGAAGACCTATCTTGTGGATATGGCCGGGGGCAACAAGCGCACCGATTATACGGCGGTCAGCAACACCGTAATCGGGGTTCTGCTACTGGTGGTCGGGGGCCTGAGCGTCATTGCCTCACTGATTTCCACGGGCGTGGTCATCACCATGCTGGGCCTGATGGGGCTTACCGGTACTCTTTGTGCGGTGAAATTGCGGGAAGTCGAATAAGCCCGGCCAGAAACCGGGCCTGCCGGGCCGCCCTGCAACGACTAAATGGTTTTACCGTCGTTCAGGGCCAACGCGCCCTTGACGATCCGGAAGATAATCCAGATCGCAATCCCGAGCAGGATGAACCAGCCTATAATGATCATCGTGGTCACCACGCCAATGACGGTCCAGAGCAAACCAATCCAGAAGGTGCGTATCTGCCATCGAAAGTGGGATTCAATCCAGGTGCCCTGGACATCATCCATCTTCACGTAATTGATAATAACCCCGACCAGGCCACTGATGCCGCCCAGAAAAAACGACAGTGCCTGCAGGATATAAACCATCACTGCGAGATTGCGGGCAGAGTCACTTCTCCGGTCGATCGGGTCCGGGCTTGCCGGACGAAACTCGGGTTCAGCCAAAATTAATCACTCCAGCCCGTTAAAAATCAGATGCATGGCAATGACCAGCATCATCAGCGAGATAGCACCGTCTATAATGCGCCACGCCAGCGGCTTGGACAACATCGGACCGAGCGCCGCGCCGCCCCAGGCCAATAGCGCGAACCAGAGTATGGATGCGCTGGTGGCACCCGCCACGAACACCATAGGCTCGGACTGCTGTACGCCAATAGAAGGAATAAGTATCAGTGTATCCAGGTAAACCTGTGGGTTCAGAAGCGTAACTGCCAGGGTCGTCAGCAACACGCCGCCCAGGCTGCGCCGGGTTTCCACCTGCGCCGTTAATGATGAGCGACCCTGCGCCGAGCGCCTGAATGCCGTGAATGACAACCACAGCAAGAACACTACGCCGGTCCAGCGTAACACCTCAAGCGCCGAAGGTATGGCCATTAGGGCAGCGCTAAGACCTAGCATGCCGGCGGTAAATAGCAGAGCGTCGGTACTCATACACAAGACCGCCGACCACCAGTGATGCTCTTTCCGGAACGCCTGGCCCAACAAATAAGCATTCTGGGCACCGATCGCCATAATAATGCCCCCGCAAACCACCAGCCCGGTCAGATAACTTTGTAACATGCCTACCTCGCCCGTTTTCAAGAAGGCCAGCATAGTTCGACACTGCTATACTTAAAAATCATATTCCTAATACTGTATTAATTTTTCTTATGCTGGATTACAAAC
>JBBQMX010000347.1:0-3354 GCA_038329375.1 Pseudomonadales bacterium
AGGGATTGGAATACCCGCTGCAAAGGCCACCACATCAATCAGGCCATCCTGAAGCTGACTACCAAGGTCGGTCCAGCTGCCATTACGGCGCTCGTAGTTGACGCCGAGGGTATCCATCATTTTCGGGAAATAAGTATCCGACGTGGAGCCCGCGGGCCCAAAGCCGATGCTCGCGCCGTCAGGAATGTCAGCGATGGATTTAATACCGGAGCTGGAAAGCACGGTTACAGAGAAGGGCGTCTCGTACATCGGGAACAGCGCACAAACATTTTCCATTTTCATACCGGGAGCCAGGGAGCTATTGCCCTCTATGGACTCACGGGCCGGGCCCATGGTGGTTAGGCCGAAGTTAACATCTCCGGTATGAACCAGCGCCATATTCTGCATCGGACCACCCGTGATTTCAGCACCACCGGAAACGCCCAGGTTTTCAGCAACAAAGTTGGCCCAGCCTGCGCCATAGGCGAAATAGGTGCCGCCCTGGCTGGCGGTGCCTACTGTAAAGTTGGACGGCCAGTCGGATTTATCCTGTGCAACTGCGCTGCCGGATACCACAATAGCGGCTGCCAGTGCAGCCAGAGTAAAGGATTTTGTCTTATTCATTATGAACTCCAAAGTCATTGTCTTTATTGTAATGGTTGTCTGGATACCCACTTCAAACATCTCAGACTTCCGTGCCCGTCAACACTTGAATGCAATACGTGGGCCACCTGTTCAAAGTACCTTAGGAACTACCTTGGGAAATACCGTGAAAAGGCCCGCGGAAGGCACCAAGGTCAGTTAGATTACACCCGCGGAGAGATGACATTTGGGTGAAAAATCACCCATTCCTCTAGATGGCGGGTGAATTCACCCCCACATTATTTTGTAGAAAACTTTAGGGAAGCGCTGATCAGCTCCCTGGTGACAGAATGATTCAGATTCCGGATTCTGCCTCTTTAACCACCACTCCGCCGATGCGCCAACCCTCATCAGTATTGGTTAAAGTATATGCGCTATTCCAGAAACGGCCATCCGGATCTTTAAGTCTTAACGTCTGAACCACAAAACCGGAATGGGGGACCAGGGCAAGAAATTCAATCGAGCCGGCACGAAAAATTGCCGGATAGCGGGAGCGCACCATGCCCATGAAGGCGCCAGGTGAGCCAAACTGTTGCTGGATGTCTTCACTGGCATACTGCCAGGCTGCGTCGGCATCGTCAGAAGCAAACGCAACGATTTGCGCGATAATGACCCCCCTGATCTCAGACTCCGCAGTTTGCCCCAGGCTATCAGCCTGGATCAAACCCGCACCAGAAAGACAAGTCAGGGCCATCCAGGCCAAAAATACCAACCGCCGAAGTTTCATGTTGTTCTCCAATCGCTTATGGAGCCGCCAGACAATTCCTGAATCGCGACTGTCTTTCAGTGCGCTTCAGGAATTGTTCAGTGGCTCTTTAGCTTACGTTATCGAAACAACTGCGGATCGGGTTGCCTTTTCTCCTGTGACTGAACGCCGGTAATAATTACTTCCCGCTGGGCGAAATACTGTTCAGGTAAGCCTTATCGGAAATATCCGTCCAGGGCCTGATAGTCTCGATGTAGTCGGCCTGTGATTCTATGATTTCTCGGGCAAGGGGATCCTTCTCGGCGGCTTCTGCAAGCAACTTCTCCGTCGCTTCGCGCAATGCATCAATCACCTCAGGCGGAAAAACCCGGGCCTGCACATTGGGATAGTTTTCCGTCATGGTGCTCCAGGCCTGACCATTCATGTGCATGCTTTGAGCGTACATATCGTAAGCTGCCGTGCGCATCGCCACCCGAAGGATTTCCTGCAAGTCTTCAGGCAGACTGTTCCAGGTTTTATCATTGATCAGGAACTGGACCTCTGCACCGGGTTCATGCCAGCCGGAGTAGTAGTAGTTGGTGATCTGATGGAAGCCCATGGGCAGATCCAGCGCAGGCCCCACCCACTCAAGTGCATCGAGGGTGCCACGATCAAGCGCGGTAAACAGTTCGCCCGGAGGCACATTGGTGACCGCAACGCCCAGCTCTGCCATGACTTCGCCGGCAAAGCCCGGGGTACGCATTTTCAGACCCTTCAGATCCTCAAGGGATTTTATTTCCTCTCGAAACCAGCCACCCATCTGGTTGCCGGTGTTACCGCCGGGAAACGACAACAAGCCGTGTGGTTCATACACCTTACGCATCAGCTCCATGCCGTCGCCGAAGTAGAACCAGGCGTATTGCTCCGGTGCAATCATCCCGAACGGCACGGTGGTGAAATACATGGCGTTGGGTATTTTGCCTTTGTAGTAATAAGAGGCGGTGTGACCCATGTCGTATTGACCCGCTTTTACCATATCGAAAATACCGAACGGTGCTTTGTGCTTGTTGCCGGAATCTATGCGGATCTTGAGGCGACCATTGGACATTTTTTCAGCCATGGCGGCCATGCTGCGGGTGGTATCACCCAGAATGGGATAGTTTGGCCCCCAGGTTTCAGCCAGGCGGAGCGTGTAGGTTTTATCCTCTGTCTGAGCGTGAGCAGTGGCAAAGGTCAATAGCATTAAGGCGGCAAGAGCCGCTGGCAGAAGGCGTAGTTTCATAGTAGGCGATCCATTGACGGTTTTATTGTTTGAGTCATCACAACACTAACATGATAGCGGACAAATGTGCTCAAGCAATCACGCCGATAATACTTAACAGCCAGGGCAGAAAAACCGAGTAAAGGAAAGCCGACAGCGCCATCGCCAGGCCGGAGAATGCGCCCATCTGGGCGCTGACCTGAAAAGCCCTGGCGGTACCGATACCATGGGACGTCATGCCCATGGCAATACCTTTCACACTGTCGTCCCTAATACCCATCAGATCGAACAGTTTGGAGCCGATGACCGCGCCAATAATACCGGTGACCACCACCAGGGCCGCTGTCAGCGAAGGCAGGCCACCGATCTGTTCGGATATTGCCATCCCCACCGGCGCCGTCACCGACTTAGGTGCCAGTGACAACTGGGTTTCGAGGCTGGCACCCAGCAGTCGGGCGATCGCCACCGAGCTGAACGCCCCGATGACCACCCCCGTTACCAGCGCCACCGTGACGGGCAACCACACCTGTTTCAGTTTATTGAATTGCTGATACAAAGGGATAGCCAGCGCCACGGTTGCAGGACCCAGCAGAAAGTGCACGAACTGGGCGCCATCAAAATAATCATCGTAGGAGGTGTCGGTCACCAGCAGGAACAGGATGAGAGCCGCAACCGACGTGACCACCGGGTTCAGCAAAGGGTTGGAACCTGAGCGAAGGTAAAGCCGGTGCGCCAGACTGTAGGCTACTAGGGTCATGGTCAGACCCAGCAGGGGTGACGCAGACAG
>JBBQMX010000348.1:0-3353 GCA_038329375.1 Pseudomonadales bacterium
GTTTGCCTGGGAAATATTTGCCGTTCGCCGACGGCTGAGGGCGTGTTCCGCAAGCTCGTATCGGAGTCTGGCCTGAGGGAGCGTATTCAGATCGACTCATGCGGTACCGGTGATTGGCATGTCGGTAAGCACCCGGATTCCAGAGCGATTGCCGCCTCGCTAGCACGAGGAGTTGATATCAAGGGCTTGCAAGCCCGGCAGGTGATAGCCGAGGATCTGACCGCTTTCGACTATGTGCTGGCGATGGATCACGATAACCTGGCTCACCTGAGGGCTATTCGAAATCAATCCGGTGGTGTCGAACCAAGGTTGTTGCTTTCTTACGCCCGGGGCGCCATTGAGGAAGAAGTTCCAGACCCGTATTACGGCGGCAACCAGGGGTTCGAGCATGTGCTGGATCTGATTGAAGCCGCAAGCGAAGGGTTGCTGGCCGATATCCGGAGCAAGCATCTTGATTGATCCGCCAGCCAATCTCCGTGAAGCAGTGGTGCTCACATCCATGAATACCCTGCGGTTAGCGGCGAAGGCTCGATTTTTTGCCGAAGTGACGCAAGAGCAGGCATTAGTCACCGCATTGGACTGGGCTGATGGAAAAGGTCTCGAAACCCTGATCCTCGGTTGTGGAAGTAATATCGTGCTGGCTGGAGATTTCGACGGTCTTGTTGTTCGCCTGGCAATCCCGGGACGTCTATGGGAAGACGTTTCGGAGGAGAGCGCAACGCTGGTTCTGGGGGCAGGTGAGCATTGGCACGACGTGGTGCTTTATGCTGCTACTTCTGGATATCGCGGTATCGAGAACCTGGCCCTCATACCGGGAACCTGTGGTGCTGCGCCGGTGCAAAATATAGGCGCCTATGGTGTGGAGCTGAAAGACACCCTGGTGAGCGTAAAAGCATGGGATTGTGAGCATCGAAAAATGGTCACGCTCGATAATGTTGCCTGTCAATTTGCGTACCGGCACAGCGTGTTCAAACGCCAGCCTCAGCGCTACGTCATCGTTCAGATCAAGCTGCGCCTGTCCCGAACGCTGCCGTTATCGCTGGGTTACGGAGACCTGGAGCATTATTTCTCCAACGTCCGCGATAAGGCTGCGATGACAGCCCTGGATGTGGCAGAAGGTGTCATGGCTGTGCGTCGGCGAAAACTTCCAGACCCGGAGCAGATCCCCAATGCTGGCAGTTTCTTTAAAAACCCCATGGTTTCGCTGGCTGCCTGGGAGCAACTGAAGGCAGAATTTCCCGATATTGCCTCTTACCCCGGCGAAGGTACAGTGAAGTTGGCTGCAGGCTGGCTGATTGATCAGTGTGGCTGGAAAGGCTATCGCAACGATAAAGTCGGCGTGCATAATCATCAGGCGCTGGTGCTAATCAACCATTCCAACGGCACTGGCAAGGATATTCTGGCGTTAGCAGAGCGCATAAGAGCCGACGTTGCCGATGTGTATGGTGTCGAACTTGATATCGAGCCCGGTATCGTTTCAGACCTGTCCGCTTACTAACGCACGGACTGGTGTATGAAGCCTTGGAGGCATCTGAACAGCGTGTTGCAGAATACCCCCGGTGTCAGGCCAGATTAGATGTCCGGTTTAATGGTCGCGTCGGGGAGAAGCGTTAACCAGAAAAGCAACAATGTCCGACAATGGCAGATCCTGCTTGTCGGCGTCTTTGCGCCCTTTGTACTCCAGCGTTCCGGCGGCCACGCCCCGGTCTGATACCACCACCCGGTGGGGAATACCCACCAGTTCCATATCAGCAAATTTCACGCCCGGTCGCTCGTTACGATCATCCAGCAGCACAACAAAGCCTGCCTGTGTGAGCTCAGCGTAAAGTTTCTCCCCGGCGGCCATAACATCTGGCGATTTGTGGGCATTCAGGGTGACCACCACCACCTCGAAGGGTGCAATCGCATCGGGCCAGAGAATGCCACGATCATCGAAGTTCTGCTCGATGGCGGCCGCTACTATGCGGGACACACCCACGCCGTAACAACCCATTTCAACAATCGCGGTTTTGCCATTCTCATCGAGCACCGTTGCGTTCATCGCCCGGCTGTATTTGTTACCCAGTTTGAAAATATGGCCAACTTCGATGCCACGCCGAATCTCGAGGGTGCCTTTGCCATCGGGGCTGGGATCACCTTCAACGACGTTTCTCAGGTCTTCAATCCGGCCCAGCTCAACATCCCGCTGCCAGTTCACCCCGGTGAGATGAAAATCATCCTTGTTGGCGCCGCAAACAAAGTCAGCAAGATGGGCAGCGCTGCGATCGACGATAACAGGCACCGACAGGTTAACCGGGCCGATTGAACCGGGAGAACACCCTGTGGCCATCTTTATTTCTTCATCCGTTGCCATGGTCAGTGGCTCAGCGACACCAGCCAGCTTTTCTGATTTGATCTCGTTGAGGCTATGGTCGCCCCGCAGAATCAATGCCACCAGCCCCTGCTCGCTGCTGCCTTCGGAGGCTTCAGCATGCACCAGCAGTGTTTTTACACTCTGCTGTGCAGGCAAATCCAGCAACCGGGACACCGCCTCAATGGTCCGTTGTCCAGGGGTTGAAACCTCGGTCATCGGCTGGGTAGGGCCAGGGCGCTTGCCGGCAGGTGTTATGGCCTCGGCTTTCTCGATATTGGCGGCGTATTCGCTGTCGGTACTGAACACAATGGCGTCTTCGCCGGAAGAGGCCAGCACATGAAATTCATGGGAGCCACCAGTGCCGCCTATGGCACCGGAATCTGCCTCGACTGGCCGGTAATCGAGCCCCAGCCGATCAAAGATGGCGCAATATGTCCGGTGCATAACCTGATAGGTTTCATCGAGAGATTCCGCGTTCAGGTGAAACGAATAGGCGTCTTTCATCAGGAATTCCCGGGCGCGCATGATGCCAAAGCGTGGCCTGCGCTCGTCCCGGAACTTGGTTTGTATCTGGTAGAAGTTTGAGGGCAGCTCTTTATAGCTTTTCAGCTCATTGCGGACCAGATCGGTGATGACTTCCTCGTGGGTGGGCCCAAAACAGAAATCGCGGCCGTGGCGGTCCTGCATCCGCAACAGTTCACCACCATACTGTTCCCAACGCCCGGACTCCTGCCATAGCTCTGCAGGCTGAACAGCCGGCATCAGCACTTCCTGTGCGCCGCTGCGGTCCATTTCTTCCCGTACGATGCGTTCAACCTTGCGCAATACCCGCAGACCCAGAGGCAGCCAGGTATAAAGGCCAGAGGCGAGTTTGCGGATCATGCCAGCTCTCAGCATTAACTGATGGCTGATGATTTCGGCGTCGGCGGGCGTTTCTTTCTGGGTGGCAATCAGGTAGCGGCTTGCTCGCATTGTGTTTTCCGTGGAAGGTTATTCAGGG
>JBBQMX010000349.1:0-3348 GCA_038329375.1 Pseudomonadales bacterium
TTGGTATGAAAGCCCTGGTCAGAATGAGCGGGCATGTTGCGGGCATCCTGGAGCGCGATGGAACCACCGTTCGGTTCCAATACGACAAAGCTTACCTGCAAATGCGCCAGCCCCGGTTGAGCGTCAGTCTTCCGTTACGCACTGAGCCCTACGAATACGAAGGTCTGCCCCCGTATTTCAGCGGACTGGTCAGCGAGGGCTGGCTTAAACGAGTTCAGTCCACGGAGCAACGAATTGACCCTGACGATGAATTCTCTTTGCTCGTACACAACGGCGACGACCTGCCGGGAGCGGTAACCATTGAACTGCTTGATTTGCCTTAAAGCTCTGCCAAAGAGCGCAACGTCGGATTCCCACCCCAACTGTCTCGACCGGATGTTTGGCACCCGGAAGGTGAATCTGCGCCTGCCTGAGACTCGAAAAGGCCTGGTGACGGCCATACCCAAACAGACTCACGGGTTTTCGATCAGCGGCGTCCAGATGAAGTGTCAGATGGCCATGGACAAGGGCAAACTGAAGCTGGTTGATAGCGACGGTCAGTTCATCGTGAAGCCGTCTCCGGAGGAATACCCGAATGTCGCGGAGAATGAACACGCTACCCTCATCCTTATGGACAAGATCGGATTCCGGGTACCACCCTGCGGACTGCTAAGGCTTGACGACGGGCACCTGATCTTTTGCATCCGGCGTTACGACCGGAAATTTGAAGACGGCACCAAACTGCATCAGGAAGACGCCATGCAAGCCCTGGGCATCAGTAATGCCGATTCGTCGCAGAAATACAAAGCAGCCAGCTATCAACGAGTCCTGGAGCTGACAATCGAACAAGGGGGTATGGCCGTTGCCGTAGAGCTGCTGGAAAGACTGGCATTCAGCTATCTGGTGGGAAACGATGACCACCACCTGAAGAACATCAGCTTCCTGCACGACCCCGTGTTCAAGCTGACACACTGCTACGACGTGCTGGCCTCGTCGCTCTACAGCTCCGTCATGGACTCACCGATGGCGCTGCCCATGCTGACAAACGGCGAACCAGAGTATTACCGCACCATGGGAAATGGCTATTACTCAGGGCCTGATTTCGTAGAGCTTGGTACCACGTCGGGGCTTTTCGAACGTGCTGTCCAGAACCGTATCTACACGCTGGTCCGAAAAACCGAGAAAGCGGCAGCGTCTGTCATTCAAGCATCTTACATGCCCGATGACATGAAGCAGGACTACCAGAATCTGGTGGAGTGCCGGGTCCAGTTAATGCTGGCATAACAGCACGGACCTCAATAGGCGAATGGCAGCCAGATCCACCCCGTGGTTGTGTAAGCCTCCCCAGTTTATTGGCATCGGTGATCAAAGCGTTCCACCCATTATTTTTATCAGCTAAACCCTTTTGCAGGACTTCTCGAATTTGCCATGTGTAGTGGTTAACTAATTCCGGACAGTATTTTAAGTTTTTTTCCTGCGATCATAGGTGGCATGCCACCATTATCTACTAATCTGCGAGTTCCGGAGAAGCAGAGCTAATTTCACTTGCCTACTGAAAAGCAAACGTCTATTTCTTACTGTCACATCTTTTTAACTCTGAAGGTTTATCATCCAGACTCATTCCAGTCTCTGGCAAACCATGGACCCTACTCCCTCTGGAAGCACCCAATGCGCATAACCTTTTTAGGAACAGGCGCTGCTGGCGGCGTGCCGCTTTACGGTTGTGGTTGCGCGGCCTGTTCCGTCGCCAAAACGAACGCGACCTTTGCGCGAGAGCCCTGCTCCGCCCTGATCGAATCCGGAGGCACCCGCATTCTGATTGATGGCGGCCTGATGGACCTGCACAAACGCTTCGCTCCCGGCGAGCTGGACTCCATTGTGCTAACGCATTTTCACCCTGATCATGTACAGGGGCTGTTTCACCTGCGCTGGGGCAAGGGGCCGAGTATCCCGGTGTTCATGCCACCTGATCCTGACGGCTGCGCAGATCTATTCCGCCATCCTGGCATACTGGATTTCAGCCCTCAAAAAGCTTTTACCGCATTTGAGATCGGGCCTTTAAAGGTCACGCCTGTGCCATTGATCCACTCGAAGCCCACCTTTGGTTACGTCTTCGAACCTGCAAGCGGTCCCACGTTTGCCTATCTGACTGATACACGTGGCCTGGCGCGTGAAACCCAGAATTTTTTACAAACAGTAAGGCCTGATGGACTGGCGATAGACTGCTCTTTTCCGCCTTCCGATCAACCGAAAGGCCATAATGACTGGACCATGGCTCTGGATTGCATTCGGGCCGTAGATCCGGCCCGGGCATGGCTCATCCACATCAGCCACGAGCTGGATAACTGGCGCTTGAGCACTAACCCGGACTTGCCCGCACATATCAGGGTTGCGCAGGATGGGGACCGGGTAGATCTCACACCAAGCTCGGTGAAACACAGGCATGGATGAAGCGGCTTTGGCGCTTGCCGCCTCGGTGCTCATGCACGTAGTCTGGAACATGCTGGCACGACATCAGCCTGCCAATACCTTCGCCCTGTGGTGGGCCCTTGGTGCTCACCTGCTGATACTCGGCGTATGGGGCTTTCCCGCATTGGTTGAGGAAGTGCAGTGGACACCAGAGTTTGCAGGGCTGCTGGCCATATCCGCCACAGCCAACGGTATCTATTTCATGTCTCTGCGCCATGCCTACACCCATGCACCAGTAGCCCTGGTTTATCCCCTCGTCCGTAGCTCGCCACTGCTGATTGCCATCTGGGGTGTGCTGTTCTTAGGCGACCGTCTTTCGGTGATGGTGTGGGTCGGGATTGCCGTCAGCGTCGTCGGACTGCTGCTCATGGCCAGTGGCGATAATCGTGGTAAGGAAGGTAAAGCAGTTCCCTGGGCGCTTTTGGCCATGCTTGCCACCAGCGTCTATTCGATCAGTGATAAAGCCGCAACCGTCTCAGTTGACAGCTTCCGGGGCCTGGTCGGTTTTGTCAGCGTCGGCTATCTGACCGCCTGGCTAGCCCTCAGCATAGAGCACTACCGCAATACTGGCCGCTGGCTTCCAGCAGCTCGTCCCGCTTGGTACGTGATATTGACCGGTGGTCTGTGTGTCGGCCTGGCATATGCCCTTGTGATTCACGCCATGCGATTTATGCCGGCTGCAGAAGCGGTAGCCTATTCCAATGCCGGGATCGTTCTGGCTTGCCTGGCTTCCATTTTCATCTTTCGTGAGCGCCATTGCTGGCAACGGCGCCTGCTAGGAGCTGGAATCATTCTCTCAGGCCTTCTGCTGATGCGACTTTCGACGTAGGCCGTCACCGTTCACACTCGCTTTAACCCCATCCGTTTAAAAATCCCATCTTAAAACTTTCATCTACCTGT
>JBBQMX010000350.1:0-3343 GCA_038329375.1 Pseudomonadales bacterium
ATGCCATCGGAAGTATCGCTTCCGGAACCTGATCAAGCCCGGTAACCCGAGCGCTGGGAAGCAGGCCAAACCGCCGCTTGAGAAAACTGCTGAGCAAGTCCCCCGTCAGTGCGAATAGACCAAAAAGCCCGCCAAACATCAGCCCTGCCCCCGCGACAGAACTCACCCCGGCACTCGCCAATACACCGGCGAGCACCCCTCGCCAAGTCTTATTGGGGCCGAACACCCGGCGGTGGTCGAACCAGGTAAGTCCAGAATCAACCGGATAATTCCAACGTTGATGCAGGAGCTTGCGCATGATCACCGGCGCCCCGTTGGCCACGATCAGTAACACCAGCAGAAATAACGCAAGCATGCTCTCTCCCTGTCAGCCCGCGGTTGCCCGGGTTTAGCCCAGACCACCCCGGGTCAGTTTGAGCGGATCCAGCAAGGCTTCCAGTTGCGAACGGCTCAGATCACAACGTTCTTCTGCTACATCAATGATCGGCCGGCCGGTCTTATAGGCTTCCTTGGCAATATCAGAGGCCAGTGCATAGCCGATTTCCGGGTTGAGCGCGGTCACCAGAACCGGATTTTTCCCGACTGCGGCATACAGATGGTCAGAGTTAACCGTGAACCCGGTGATGACCTTATCTGCCAGCAGTTTGGTTGCGTTAGACAGCAGGTTGATCATATCGATCAGGTTGGCCCCCACCAGCGGCAACATGACGTTAAGCTGAAAGTTGCCAGACTGCCCCGCAATAGCCACAGCGCTGTCCAGCCCTGTGACCTGAGCCGACACCATCGCCACCGACTCCGGAATCACCGGGTTGACCTTACCCGGCATGATACTGCTGCCCGGTTGCAGGGCCGGAAGGCTGATTTCTGCCAGCCCGTGAATCGGACCACTGTTCATCCAGCGCAAATCATTGGCAATCTTGGTCAGCACAATACCCACGCCACGCAACTGGGCCGACAGTGCGACCGGAGCATCCACGGCACTCTGGCCGACAAATTTGTGTTCCAGCGAGCGGAAGTGTTGGCCGGTATTCTTCGACAGGGCTTCGACAAACCGGGCGGCAAAATCTTCATGGGCATTCACGCCAGTACCGACAGCTGTTCCACCCTGTGGCAACGCGAGCAGTTCGTCGCAGGCCTGATCTATGCGTTTCTCTGCAGCATGCAACTGCTCACGCCAGGTGCGCAATTCCTGACCGAGCGTGACCGGCATGGCATCCATCAAGTGGGTGCGGCCGGTTTTAACCTGCTCCGAAAACAGCGCTTCACGCTCGTAAAGCATGCCCTGAAGGTGTGTCAGGGCCGGGAGTAGCTTTTCGGCGGCCTGGGTGATGGCACTCAAGTGAATAGCTGTTGGTATCACATCGTTAGAGCTTTGGCTCATGTTAACGTGATCATTGGGGTTAATTGCCTGCCCCGCCTGTTCCGCCAGCCGGGCGATGACTTCATTGACATTCATGTTGGTGCTGGTGCCGGAGCCGGTCTGATAGCGGTCAACGGGGAACTGGTCCCGGTGCTGGCCTTCCAGCAATTGATCGCAGGCATCAACAATTGCTTGCCGCTGAGGCTCGTCCAGCAAACCAAGCGCTTTGTTGGCCTCGGCAGCGGCGCGTTTGATCCGGACAACAGCGTCGATAAATGCCGGTGGCATGGGCAACCCGCTGACCGGGAAGTTATCAATGGCCCGCTGGGTTTGAGCGCCCCAGAGTGCCGACGCAGGCACGTGGACCTCTCCCAGACTGTCCCGCTCTACCCGTTCGTCGTTCCTGGTTGCTTCATTGTTCATGATTGCTTCTCCCTTGTAGATACCTTTCGACTAACCAAGCATTACGCAGCTTCAGGCTTTGCGGCTCAGTACTACAGGTGCCGACCCGACTTCAGCCATGTTTCAGCCTGACATGGTCACAAACGCCGGTGACCTGCTCAAAATTGATGATCAGCGTATGTACGGTATTGGTGTAGGAGTCGTGCAGGTGGAATTTGAACCGACGTTGTTGCTCGCCCTGCAGAAAACCATCGTATTCCTTCACCAGTTCCCGAACGTCGCCACCCTGATCCTTCGACCAGGTAGCGTTGAACGGCCCCAGCACAGCACCACCGGCCAGACACACAGTAACTTCATGATTGGTTAAGGCATTTTCCGAGTTCATCATACAGAATCCTCACGAACAAAAAGGTGGTAGTAACACATCCAGTGTAGACCCGATTCGAGACAAGCCGAAACAACGGCAGCGTACTAACGCAGCTCTTTAGTGGACACCTGCGTTTTCGCAGTGACGTTGATAGAAGGCCAGCAGCCGCTCCAGCATGAAAACCTGACGGTCGGGCTGGCGAAAACCGTGGCCTTCTTCCGCGAAATAATGATACTCCGGATTGAAGCCTCCCTTGCTGAGAGCTGCCACCATAGCCTCGGTTTGCTGCGGCACCACCACTTTATCCTGACCGCCCTGGAAGAAAATCACCGGGCGTTTTATCCGGTGGCTCTGAGAGACGGGTGTGCGATCCTGCCAGCGTTCGGCGTACCTCTGCGGATCGCCCAGTAACCAGTCCAGATACCCGGATTCAAACCGGTGGGTCAGGGTTCGCAACCGGGCCGGGTCACTGACACCGAACAGACTGGCGCCAGCAAGGAACACATCAGAGTCCACCAGTGCCATAAGCGCCGTGTAACCCCCAGCACTGCGGCCCTGAATGAATGAGCGCCCACTATCTGCCAGCTTTTCCCCCGCTAGATAATAGGCTGCAGCGTGCACGTCTTCCACATCCGAGACACCCCAGTTATCCGCCAGAGATTGCCGGAACAACCGGCCGAATCCAGTGCTGCCGCGATAATTCACTGCCGCTACGGCGAAGCCATGATGCACCCAAAACTGCACCTGCGGATCAAACACCGGGTAAGCGGCCGAGGTCGGGCCACCGTGGGCCAGTACGATCAACGGCGGTGGCTGTGCCGGGATAACCCTGGCGTTTTGTGAGCCGGGCGGCCCGTAATAAAGTCCGGTGACCGTTTGCCCGTCCCCCGCCTGGAACTGAAAACGGGTGGGCAAAATACAGGCGCCGGCGGGTAAGGGTTCTTCGCCACCGGCCAGAACGCTGACAGCACCAGAGCGAACATCGATATCAAGTATACTGTCCATGGCGTCCGACCGCCGTGCAATACAGATAACCCGGCTACCGGTTCCCCGCACGGCACGGAAATCCACGTATCCGACAGCCAGCCGTTCGGGTACGCCGTTATCCCCGGAGCAATACCAAAGCTCACCGAATCCGTCCTGATATCTGACACCGGCCCAGCCCGAGGCTTCGAGCCCGGTCCAATGGCGCTCACCCAATTGCCAGGAGGCAT
>JBBQMX010000351.1:0-3340 GCA_038329375.1 Pseudomonadales bacterium
CAGGAATTCAGAATCGTGATGCCCGCCGAAGTGGGTGCCCTTCTCGAAGTGCTCCTGAGACGTCAGCTCTGCACCCATATCGCGGGCAAACGAGCGAAACAGCGCCCAGGAAGCATCGTTGTCTTCGGTAATCGTGGTTTCCATGTGGGTCACACCGCTGCAGGCGTCTTGGGCCACAATGGCTTTCAGCATTCGCTTGGCCAGACCTTGGCCCCGACCTTTCTCGTGCACCGCTACTTGCCACACAAAAACGGTTTCAGGCTGCTGGGGCGGGATGTAACCGGAGATGAAGCCGACCAGCTCGCCCGCTTTCTCCGCAGCCACGCCGGTGTCGGCAAAATGGCTGCACTGCAGAAGGTTGCAGTAAATCGAATTGGGGTCCAGCGGAGAGCACTCAGCAATCAGCTGGTGAAGTCTGTAGCCATCATCCTTGTGGGGTTGCCTCAGGGTGATGGCGGTGGTTTCCGAGCTTTTGTCTGTCATGTTTTGGTTGTGTCGTATCAGAATTTAGAGATTAAATTATATAGACCTCGAAATAAAAATCAAATTGGGGGGTTTGTGCAGGACAGCAGAACGAGGCAAACCTGATAGTAATCATAGCCCTCTCAGGCCGATAATCCAGTGCCAAAATACAACGCGTCTGGGTTGAGGTCGGTGCCAGCAACCATACGCTCCCGGTAGGACCGTTCGGCGTCAGACCCGGATGGCCACAGGGTGTCGAATTGTGCCAGCCAGGCTCGCTGATCACAGCTGACCGGCAACAGTGCAAGCTGTGCGTGCTGAAGTTCAAGGCTGCCGACCGGATCCTCCAGGGGCTTTGTGGTACTGAGTCGCGCGATCAGACCACGGCTGTCAGACTTCAGATTAGCCATACCTGCGGAACCGTTATTCAACACCTGACGCGGCCTGCCATCGACCACACCTTGCCATAATAACGGCAGACATGTGTGGGTACAGATCATCATGTCCGCCCCGGTCAACCGGAACCAGGACGTCAACTGATCGTTATTGCCCTGGGCAAATGTTTCGTAAGCCAGCCCCCAGCCCGCCAGTGACTCCGGATCACCATGTAGAATTAAAACCTTTAGGCCACCAAAGATCATACAGCGGAAACGGGCCAGATCGGCCAATTGCGATTGAACGTCATTATGGCAGTTAGCCACCGACTGAAGTCGCTCCATGATCCGGTTTGATCTTGACACCACGTCGTTATCAACGAACTCGGGGTAGGCGCAACCACAGCCTGTACCGTCACTCGGGTGTGCGAGCTCATACTCGACATTGCCGAGCATGGCATCGTGGCTCAGCACCCGTCGGTTAATCTCCCTGAACAGCTCGTCGCAGGTGTTGAACCAGTTAAAGTCACCGTTAAACAGCAGCTTTACCCGTCGCCCTACGGATTCCTCTGCCGCCGCCATGGCTTCAATCCGGTCAAGAGCCCGAGGGTTACCGTAGAGACCGCCGATAACGTAGAGCACATCTTCAGTAAGGATTTCAGGGGTCTCGCAAAGCGACTCCGGCCGGTAACGGTAATGGATCGGACAACTGCGACCTTCGGTGCTCATCTCGAAGGCTCGCTGACTGCGTTGGAACGCCCGGTCAGCCTTCGCAGCACCAGGGGTACAAAGAAGCCCGCCGTGCAGATCAGGAACCCGTATGCGTTTACACCCAACAAGGTGCCGTAGGCGCCGTCGCCAATCGCCCAGCTTGCGGGGATCAGGCCAGTCGCCAGCAGCAGGCCAAGGCTCAGACCGGTCCAGAAGCTGAGATGGAAACTCCAGGGCGACCAACGGGTGAACCCGTAGAACAGGAATACCGGCGCCAGCCCCATCACCATGGTGCCGGAAATGGTGGTGGCCTTGAGGATGTCGGTACCGGCAAACATCGGCAGATTGCCCAGAATCGAGAATGCGATCATCACCATCGCGCCCACCCGCACACTCGGCAGCCGCTCAGCCGTGCGCTTCATCAATTTTGGCAGATCCACAGCCAGCGACTTGGCCAAAGAAGAAAACGTGGAGTCCAGGGTGGAGCCAGCGGATGTCATCATGATCACACTCATAAAGAACAGTGCTGTAAGCCCCAGCGCCTGGCCCACTGCAGCAGGTGCATTGCCGGCTGCTTCAATGCCGTTCAGTTGCGCGTGAACCCCGACCAGACTAAATGCGAACACGGCGACAAAGCCCAGCAAACCGGCCACCACAAAGCTTTTGAGCATGGCTTTTTCCTTGTTCACGAAGCCGCGGTCGGTCATGACGGGGTCGTGGAACGGGTAACTGAAAATCTGCAGCCCTGCGACCAACAAAAGGTCCATGCCAGCGCCGAGTCTGAACTCGCCCGTGGTTAACAAAGTTGCCGTGTCGTTGGCGGGAATAATCAGGAACAGAACGGCGCCAATGAAAAACACGAACACCACTGACTGGATGACATCGGTGAAGATAGAACTGCGCAACCCGCCTTTGAGACTGTAGGCGAGGGTGAAGAAGGTAAACACCATGGCAGCGGTGTAGTACTCCCAGTCGCCCGGCAAGCCGAAGTAGCCCCCCACCACAGCCGTATTGCTCCAGACTTCGTTGTACAGGCGAATGAGGATGGCGGCTGCGAAGCTGAGCGAAGCCAGCCGGCCAAACCGGGAGGTGATGAACTCCTGCAGGCTGGTAGCGCCGGTCTGTGTACGGATCAGGTAGATCACGTAACCGGCAACCGGGATCGACAGCCAGTAGGTGGCGTAAGCCAGGCCACCCACGACGCCGTAAGCTTCACCAAGGTTGGCCGCGTTGGTAACGGACTTGGCAAATATCCAGCTGATGAAGATGCTGGCGGTAAGTGACCACTGCCCGACCGGATTGCCTTGGTCATCGGCGCCTTTGTAGAACGAAGCCGGGTTTTTACTACGCGGTGACAAAGCATACATGACGATGCCGTAGACCAGCAGAAATCCCCAGAACAGGCTGGCTTCAGTGAATGACATGGTGTGTTTTTCTCCTGGAACTCGCGGGCACTCCCTCCGCGACATAGGTATTGGGCTGTTATTTGGGTGCTGACAGGCGGCGGGGAAGGTATTTGCCAGACACGTTACAAGCACATCCATGTGCGCTTGATCTTCGGCTATCCATGGCCTCCGACAGTCTGGCAAATACCTTCCCCACCGCCTGCAATTAGCCATGTGCTTATCGCCGCGACTTATCGTCACTGCCTCAATCAATCTGCAAGAAGGGAACTGGCAAACGTTTTTCAGCCCCCTTCTTCAAGCTACAGTCGTGCTCTTAAAGTGCGAAGCGGAGTGTGAGGTGGTGCGTTTGGAAACCGGGTGCAGCCATGGATGGCTGCACCCGAGCCC
>JBBQMX010000352.1:0-3314 GCA_038329375.1 Pseudomonadales bacterium
AGCCGAGGCTGCTCGGATACGGCGTGAGCGCATCACTCTGGCTGCATCGCAGGTGGAGAGTATCAAACTCGGCGGGTGGATCGCGTTGGACTCGGTAACGCAGGACGATAGCAGCGGCGCTTCGTCAGTCGTTCGGTTAAAGCTTGCGGTCAGGATCAACGCGTCGAGAAAGCTGGTATTTGTTGACAGGTTGGGCTTAAACCGGACCGAATACACCATAGATGATCTTGTGAGCCGGGTCGCTCTGGGCGAGATACGGGTGCTCAGCAGCGCTGCTGATTTCGATGACACGCTGTCGAGGGTGGTTGGCAGTATCCGTATCGGTCGCACGTGATGCAGAGGCTCCTAAGAATAAAAGGAAGGCAAAAGATGAGTGCGGAAGACTACAGTCTGGGATTGTCCGGCAAAGACACTGAAGACGATCAACGATCCGAGTTTCGCCTTACCGGCCGTGCCAGGGTATCTCTGCAACTGGAAGCGCCCAGCCCAGGCGATGACGATCCGGGTAAGACCATTGTTTGTTACACCCAGAACCTGTCTTCTTCCGGTGTTCGGGTGCAGACTCTCGAGCCCGTAACCGAAGGCGCCCTGTTGCCGCTTACGGTGATGTTTGAGGGAGAGCAGGTTGTTTACCAATTAACAGGTGAAGTGGTCTGGACGGAACCCCGGGAAAGCGGCCACTGGACAGTGGGCGTTCAGATAATCGAATCTGATGACACTTCATTTGTGGAGTGGGTCGATGCGGTCGCCAGGGCGATGACGGAAGACTGAGCCAATGTGCCGGCGCCCGACTTTGTTGCTCCGGGCGCCGGAAAAACCGGTCTATTCCTCGAGATTTGCCATGGCAGTAATGTTAAACCCGCCATCGACATAAAGGATTTCACCGGTAATGCCGCTGGCCATGTCGGAGCACAGAAAGGCTGCGCCATTGCCGACTTCGGAAATAGTCACGTTGCGGCGGATCGGTGCTCGCTTGGCATTTTCAGCAAGCATCTTGCGCAAACTCTTGATGCCGGATGCGGCCAGTGTCTTGATGGGCCCGGCGGAAATACCATTAACCCGAATACCATCCTCACCCAGGCTGGCCGCCATGTAGCGCACGTTGGCTTCCAGGGAGGCTTTGGCTAGCCCCATCACGTTGTAGTTCGGCAGCACTTTCTCGGCGCCCAGGTACGTCAGTGTCAGCATAGAACCGTTCTCGCGAAGCATTTTGCGCCCGGCTTTTGCCAGTGCCACAAAACTGTAGGAGCTGATGTCGTGGGCAATACGGAAGCCTTCGCGGGTGGTGACGTCAACATAGTTGCCATTCAGCTCGTGGCCCGGTGCGAAGCCTACGGAATGGACAATGATATCGATTCCGTCCCAGTGTTTGCCCAGCTCTTCAAATACTGCTTCTATTTCTTCATCGTTGGCCACGTCGCATGGGAAAGTCAGTGAACTACCCCAGCCCTCGGCAAAGCCTTCAACCCGTGATTTCAGTTTTTCGCCCTGATAGGTAAAGGCGAGCTCGGCACCTTGCTGGTAAAACGCTTCCGCAATGCCTGCTGCGATGGAAAGTTTACTGGCAACCCCGACAATCAGAGCGCGTTTTCCGGTAAGTAATCCCATGATTCTTTTCTCCTTTGTTGGAAGATTCCTGACAAGCATTATCTGTTAACACCGGGGGTGCGGGTAACACTCAATTGGTCTTAGTCAGCCCCGCTAGCTTGGGGTTCTTTGGGACTGCTGTGATAAAACAGGGCTGCGTTGAGCAACTCCCTGGTGTAATCCGCGGCCGGGGCTCTAAACACCTGCTCCGCTGGCCCGTACTCAACAACCTGGCCATGTTTGAGTACCAGCAGTTTATGGCTAAGGGCGCGAACGACGGCCAAGTCATGGCTGATAAATATATAGCTTAGACCATAGCGAGCCTGCAGTTCACGAAGCAACTCGATTACCTGTTTTTGTACGGTCCGGTCGAGCGCAGATGTGGGCTCATCCAGAATAATAAGGTCAGGTTGAAGCACCAGTGCCCGGGCAATAGCCACACGTTGCCGCTGCCCCCCAGAAAACTCATGGGGGTAGCGATGTCGGGCTTCCGGGGCAAGACCCACGTCGATCAGCGCCTGGATCACTTTCTGGTCGTGGTCTCGGCCTGCAGGCTCATGGACTTCGAGGCCTTCGCGGATGATCTCTGCAATTGACATGCGAGGGCTGAGGCTGCCGAACGGGTCCTGGAACACAATCTGTATCTGGCGCCGAAACGGCCGGAACTGCTTCTGGTTCAGGTTCTCAAGCGGCTCACCTGAAAATCGCACCTGGCCCTGACTGTCGGTTAACTTCAGCAGCGCATGACCAATAGTGGTTTTGCCACTACCGCTTTCCCCGACGATACCCAGGGTCTCCCCCCGTCGTACCGAGAACCCGACTTTCCGGACCGCATGAAAAAATTCCCGGCGCTTGCCCAGAAGCGTTTTTCTGGTGGTAAATCTGACATCCAGGTCACGAACGTCCAGTAGCTCGGCGGTACCATCGGGCAGAGGAATCGGGGCCGCTGGCGGCTCCGCATCAAGTAATTTGCGGGTGTAGGCGTGTTTGGGTGAGCTGAAAAGCTTTTTGACCTCGGCTTCTTCCACTTTGCGACCGTGCTCCATGACCACTACATGGTCGGCATAACGTCGCACAATGGAGAGATCATGGGTGATCAGAAGCACGGCCATGCCAAGCTTTTGCTGAAGGCGCTTGAGCAGCTCGAGGACCTGGCGCTGAACGGTAACATCCAACGCTGTGGTGGGTTCGTCGGCGATTAGCAGGTCAGGTTCATTGGCCAGCGCCATGGCAATCATGACCCGCTGCTTCTGGCCCCCCGAGAGTTGGTGAGGATAGCTTCCCAGGCGGGTTTCGGCATCGTCGATTCCAACCAGCTCAAGCAGCTCAATACAGCGCGCCCTGGCCTGCGTAGCCCGGAGCCCAAGGTGCAGGGCGAGGGTCTCTGTAATCTGCTTTTCTACGGAATGCAGCGGGTTCAGAGATGTCATCGGTTCCTGAAAAATCATGCTGACATGTTTACCGCGGATCTGCCGCATGCGTTTAACCGGGGCATTCAAAAGGTCTTCACCCCGATAGGTAATACGCCCGGTAGGGTAGGCTGCGTGGCGCTCATCCAATAGCCGTAGAATGGAAAGCGCCGTAATGGATTTTCCAGAGCCGCTTTCACCCACGATAGCCAGGGTACGACCCTTATCCAGGGTTAGTGACAGTTTGTCGACGACCGGATCGCGTCCGTCGAAGATTATGGAGAGATCTGAAATGTTCAGTAATTCCGTCATATCAGT
>JBBQMX010000353.1:0-3312 GCA_038329375.1 Pseudomonadales bacterium
CGCGGAGCTTGGCGCACTGCCCGCGGAAGGCGACACAGTTACCGTTGATCTGCCTATCGATCCTGCCGAGCTGATTTCCGACGACCCTGTGATGTATCGACTCGAAGTCGATGTACTGCGCATTGAACGACACGTTCCAACTGAAGTTCGCGTACGGCTGGTCAAGGTGCCTATGGCGGAGGAAGACCAATGAATGATCCGCTGATAGTCGCGGTAGCAACAGTCGCGCTCATCGCTCTGAGTGCCTTATTCGTGGTCATTGAGTTCGCGTTGCTCGGCGCTCGCCGGCATCGCCTTGAAGAGCTGGCTTGCAACAGTCTGTCCGCCCGAGCCGCGCTGCGCAGCATGAATGATCTGGCCTTGATGCTTGCCGGTGCTCAGTTGGGCATCACGCTCTGCACCTTTGCCCTGGGTGCGGTGACAAAACCTGCGGTCGACGTTTGGCTTGGCCCCGTGTTCACGGCGTGGGGCTTGCCTGAGTGGGCTGCTGGTGGCGCAGCTTTCGGCTTCGCGCTTTTCCTGGTGACGTTCCTACACCTGGTGGTCGGCGAGATGGCGCCCAAATCCTGGGCCATTGCACACCCGGAAAAATCCGCCCTGGCAATTGGCATCATCTCGCGCATCTATATCTGGCCGCTGCGTCCGCTGTTGAGCTGGGTAAACCGAATTGCCAACCGCCTCGTCAAGGCCTCAGGTGTTGAGCCCGTCGAAAGCGCCGCAGTTGGCGGCCAGGATATTGAGACCATCCGGCAGCTGGTTGAGCATTCGGCGAAGGTCGGCACACTGATGCCGCAGATGCAACAGCAGCTTTCAGGTTTGATCGACCTAGGCACGCTGCCCGTCGAAGCGCTGCTAGTCGAGGGTGAAGAGCTGGTTCACGTTACGCGGGATGCGACGGTGGCGGATGTTCGCGCTGCGGCCATCCAGTCAGGGCACCTGCGCATTTTTGTGTTGGGCACCGAAGGCATCCCGCCGTCGGTGGTTCACGTCCGCGACACCTTGCTTGAACCGGAGACTCGGTCTGCGCATGAGCTTGCGCGGGTAGCATTTGTGCTCGACGCGAAAACCCCCGTTTACGAAGCGCTTTCCCGAATGCGGAAATCGAGCGTTCAGATTGCTTTAGTCATGAGCGAAGATCACTTATGTGGCGTTGTAACACTGGCCGACATACTCATACGAGTACTCCCAGCGGCATCGACTACTTAGCGGCCGCATGTATAGATGTTAGGAGTTCCCCCCGTAGCCATTTAGCAGTTACTCGTTCAAGGGAAACGGTTTAAAGCTGGCCGCCGTTGGCTGTTCAGACAAGTAAATATGCATAGTTGACTACGACATTGAGCTGCTGACTGGCCTACTTGTATCGTTAGCTGCCAATTTCTAGCTTCGGTTATTGGCCAAAAACAGCCATTCAACACTTCGGCTGCATGATGTAACGGTAGCCGAGAAGAAGGGGAATTTGCTGATTGTCACGCGCAATTAGCTATTCCTTGCGCGTGACAACACAGCGCTTCAGTTCTTAGTCATGAGCGTGACCGTGGCTTTCGCCTTCAGACTGGATTTCCGGTTCGCCGCCACCACATGCCGACATTAGGCCAAGCAGGCAAACCAGCAGCAGGGAGCGAGTCAGGGTAGTTGTGGTTTTCATCGTGTATTCCTTTCAATTCCGATCAAGGATGTAGAAGCCCCAGCGCCTGATGACGCTGGGGCTTTTTGCCTTAGATAACTCGTTTAACGCTCAGGTACTCGCCCTTGGTCTTGAGCGTGATGGTCACGTCGCTATTGCTGCGGTTGCGCCAGAACCAGCCGTGGGTGCTGTCAAAAATGGCGGTGAACTCGCCTTTGACCTGCTGACCTTTACTCTAGCTATGGAAATACCCCTTGGCACCATTGTAGGGCTCGCCATGGGTGTCGTGGTTGACCGGAACCCCATTGGTTGTCCATTCATAGCTGACCGTGGCCTTGTCCAGCATTTCCAGTTTGATTTCACTGGCTTCGCCTGGCTTAAGCGTGACAGTCACCACGTCGGATTTCAGTGCTGGCTTAGGCTCCGCTGCTACCTCAACGACCGGTGCAGCCGCAACTTGTACTTGAGGTGCCTGCTGCACGGGAATAGAGACAGGGGCTACCGCAGCCGATATCGGTTCAGGCAGCGCCGTGTCCGAATCTATATCGATCCAGAGTGCCTGCTCGGTACCGGACCAGAGCAGGCGCTTTCGCAGCTCCCCCACCCGGAACACCTGATTAACGGGCAACACTGCTCAGCTCCTGATGCATTTTATGAGGGTTGGCAACCAGGTCTTTCGGCTTCAGCTCCCGGTAAGGGGTGTCAAGATCGAAAAGGAAGCAGTGCCGGGCCAGCAGCTGGCGTAGCCAATAGAGCGCCTGACCGACCTCCAGTTGGCCGGAGGTATCCAGTCCTTGGGCAATAGCGGTCAGCTTCCGGTCTGGGTGACTCTGGAACTCGCTTAAAAACAGCTGCTGGTAATGTGCGAGATCGTCCTGAGCGATATCGTCTTCAGCATGGGCAGGATAGAGCCATTGGATATTGGCAAATGCCACCCTAGATACCTCACGTTCCGTGACGATGACCCAGGGAATACCTTTTTCCTGCCAGTATCGCCTTTCCAGCTCAAGCCTCTCGATGACTTCAGGCCTCTGCAGATGGGCACTATATTTGGCCTGGATCGCAACGGTCGGCCCCGCTGGGGGTCATCGAAATCCACCAGAAAATCGCTAGTCAGAACCTGCGGGGTGCCCTGGTAGCGACCATGGGGAAGGCCAAGTTCCTCGGCAATGCGCACCGTATCTTCGACCCGCATCGGAAACTGCTCACGGATATCGGTGACATGGGGAGACCGATCCAAGGTCAGGAAGATGGCCAGTTCAGGATCGGAAAGAAGATGGTGCAGACGTCAGGTCTTACTCCCGGGCAGCCGGTGGGAGCGCCCCAGCGAGGACACATCCCTGGTGTAGATGAACGGCTTGTAGTCCGGTTCCTGGCCTTGGCCACGACCCTCCTTGAGCCTTCTGTCGATCTGGGCCCGGGTCAAACCCTTGAATGTTCCAGACATGAGAAAGCTTGCACTGGCTGTGTCGATGACCTCAACATAGCGGATGTAGGATTGGGATGAAACTTTATTTGTAAGGATGGTTCTTTATTTATACGGATGAGACTTTATTTCCATCCCACAGTTGCCCGCCGTGGCGCAAATGCTTTATTCCACGGTCACTGACTTGGCAAGATTACGCGGCTGATCAACATCGGTACCTTTTAACACGGCAACATGATAGGACAGCAATTGCAGGGGCAGG
>JBBQMX010000354.1:0-3309 GCA_038329375.1 Pseudomonadales bacterium
TCCGGTGATGGCGGTTATGTTGATGAAGAAGGCTACGTCTTCATCATGGGTCGCACGGACGATGTCATCAACGTTGCCGGACACCGGCTCTCGACGGGTGAGATGGAAGAAGTCGTCGCAGCTCACCCGGCGGTAGCTGAATGTTGTGTTGTCGGGGCCCATGATGAGCTCAGGGGCCAGGTCCCTCTCGGGCTGGTCCTCGTCAAGGATGGCGCGACCATTTCCCAGGACGAGCTTGAAGAGGAGTTGATCGAAATGGTGCGCGATCGTATCGGGGCGGTGGCCTGTTTCCGCAGAGCCATTGTTGTGGAAAGACTACCCAAAACCCGCTCCGGAAAAATATTGCGACGGGTGATCCGGCAGATTGCCGACGGCGAGGAGTACTCAGTGCCGTCTACCATTGATGACCCCGCCATTCTGGCGGAAATTGATCAGCGCTTGAAGCGTTGACGAGTTGGTGGCACGGTCTATACTGAAATTGTTGTGGAAAGACAGCGGTATTCAGTGAAAGTGTCACGACGTCCTGCTTTTGCGCTCTTCGTTGCATCTTCCTCGGTACTCCTTTCGATTTCTCAGCAAACGTTGCTTCGGTCTTGTTGTTCCAAAGCAATCGAAGGTCCCGTGAGGGTAAAAATTTCGGAAATACAGGAAAGATCAATGTCTGATACTAAAACCGGCCACGTAAAGTGGTTCAATGAGTCCAAGGGCTTTGGTTTCATCGCTCAGGACGGTGGCAGTGACGTTTTCGTTCACTATAGTGCAATCAACGCAAGCGGGTTCCGCACACTGACTGAAGGCCAGCAGGTGCAGTTCACCGTTACCCAGGGCCCGAAAGGTCCCCAGGCGGAAAACGTAAGCCCGGTCTGAGGTTATGGTTTCCGGCCATTGCCCCTCACGGGCATTGGACAACAAAAAGCCAGCCCTCGCGGCTGGCTTTTTTTATGATGCCTGTTTTATTTGCTCACAGCTTCGCCCTGCCTGGGCGCATGATCAGTGGTCGTGTGATCACCCACCTTCTGGGCCACCGCAGACAACAAAGCCTGCAACGTGCCAGACGTAGTGTCTTCCGCCAGCGCCGCCGCACTGCACACCTCACCATCGACCAGAAGACGGATACACGCCAGCGCATTGGCATCCGTACCCTCACCCAGTGCGAACTCGTCGTATGCCTCGACTGCAAGCTTGATACCGAAGCGCTTTTCCAATGCCGCAGCCAGAGCCTCCACGGCGCCCAGCCCCCGGCCAGAGAGTGTCTGCTCCAGGGCACCAGAGCCAAAGCTCACCCTGGCCTGGACGCCGTCAGTGTCCCGGTGCAAATCATAGGTATTGAGCAGCCAGGGCGCGTGAACCTTCAGGTAACGATCTTCAAACAAGCGGTGGATGGTCAGCGAATCGATTTCACCGCCTTCCGCTTCCGCTTCGCGCTGGACCACCTTACTGAATTCGATCTGAAGCCAGCGCGGCAGACTGATGTTGTAATCACGCTCCAGTACGTAAGCGACACCACCTTTGCCGGACTGGCTGTTGATTCGCACTACCTCTTCGTATCGACGCCCCAGATCTTTCGGGTCGATCGGCAAGTAAGCCACATGCCAGGGATCGGACTCCGCGCGCAATGCAAGACACTTGCGAATAGCATCCTGATGACTGCCGGAAAACGCCGTGAAGACCAGCTCACCAGCGTAAGGGTGACGGGGATGGGTGGCAATTTCAGTGCAGGCCTCGACCACATCCGTAATCTCGGCCATTCCGGAAAGATCCAGCCGTGGATCAATACCCTGGGAATAAACATTCATCGCCATGGTGACCAGATCCATGTTGCCGGTGCGCTCGCCGTTACCCATGAGCGTGCCTTCCACACGGTCTGCGCCGGCCATCACGGCCAATTCCGCAGCCGCCACGGCACAACCGCGGTCGTCGTGGGTATGCACGCTGATGCTGATGTGTTCGCGATATTTCACGTGGTCGCAAATCCACTCGATCTGGTCAGCAAAGACGTTAGGTGTTGCCATCTCAACAGTCGCAGGAAGATTGATGATGACTGGCTGACCCTGATCCGGACGCCATACATCATTGACCGCATCGATAACTTCGGCGGCAAAGTCCAGTTCGGTCCCGGTAAAACTCTCTGGCGAATACTGGAACGTCCACTCGGTTTCGGGCCGTTTCGCGGCGTGAGCTTTGACGATCCGGGCACCATCCACTGCGATATCCCTGATGCCTGCACGATCGAGGTTAAAAACCTGCTCGCGCTGAACGGTTGAGGTGGAATTGTAAACGTGGACGATAGCCCGCTTGGCCCCCTCCAGCGCCAGATAGGTACGCTCTATCAATTCGGGCCGGGCCTGGGTGAGTACTTGTATATGTACATCATCAGGAATGCGGCCTTCTTCGATCAGCTTTCGACAGAAGTCGAAATCGGGCTGGCTGGCAGCAGGAAAACCAATTTCGATTTCCTTGAAACCGAGCTTGACCAGGAGCTCAAACATACGTTGTTTCTGGGCCACACTCATGGGCTTGACCAGCGCCTGATTGCCATCCCGGAGATCTACCGCACACCAACGTGGCGCCTGATCAATAACGCAGTCAGGCCAGCGGCGATTGGTTTTTGCGACAGGCTTGAACGGAACATATTTACGATGGTCAAACGCCATGATTGCTATCCTTAATCGATTCATTGACTTAACACATGTTACGACACGTGACCGAGATAATGATTGCTTTTTTACCGGAATTTTCTATATTTTTAGAATATTACGTCACTTCATAACCAAATATGGGCATTTAATGGCCAAGAAAACGGATTCCCTGGTCAGGTTGGATCGAATTGACCGAAGTATTCTGGAATTACTGCAGCACAATGCGGAGCTTACCAATCAGGAAGTCGCTGATAAGGTCGGACTGTCGCCATCTCCCTGTCTGCGACGGGTACGAGCGCTTGAGCAGGCCGGCATTATTGTCAGGCGGGTCACCATACTGGACCACAAAAAACTCGGGCTGGCGCTGACCGCGATTCTCCTGATTGGCATGGATCGCCACACGCCGGAACGCTTTGCTGCCTTCGAGTCACAGGTGGCGGAATTTCCGGAAGTACAGGAGTGCTACATTATTACCGGCCAGGATGCCGATTACATGCTCAAGGTGGTGGTGCCGGACATGGATCATTACCATCATTTTCTACTCAACCGGATCACCCGTATTCAGGGCGTGAGCGGGGTGCATTCGAGCTTTGTGCTCCGACGTGTAATCGATAGCACGGCGCTGCCGCTGAATTACCTGTCCTGACGCCAACCTCACAGGGCCACTCCA
>JBBQMX010000355.1:0-3303 GCA_038329375.1 Pseudomonadales bacterium
ATGGTGGTCAGGGAGGAGCTCATCACCGGCACGAACATCCGGCGGGCACCACCTTCTGCGGCTTCAAGTGAGCGCTCGCCCTTTTCGTAGTGGGTCATGGCATCCTCCGCCACGACGATGGCGTCATCCACAATAATGCCCAGTGCCATAATAAGAGCAAACAGGCTGATCATGTTGATGCTGCCACCGTTAAGCCACAGCACCGCCAACGCACCCATAAAGGAAATGGGAATGCCAGCGGCCACCCAGAACGCAACCCGGCCATTGAGGAAGATATACAGAATGCCCACCACCAGCAGCAAGCCGGTGATGCCGTTTTTCAACAGCAGGTTGATACGGTCAACGATCAACTCGTACTGCTCATCAAATGTGATCAGCTGCAAGCCCCGGGGCAGGTTACTCCGGGTATCGTCAAGCCAGGTGGTCATGATCTCGGCGGCTTTCAGGGCATCGGAGGATTCGGTGCGCTGAAGCTCCATCAGAACAGCAGGCTGGCCCTGGTAGTAGATTTCGACACTGTTTTCCTTGGGCCGCAGCTGGACATCAGCGATGTCCCCCAGGGCCAACCGTCGACCATCCGAAGTCGTTATAACGGGCATACGGGCAAAGTCATCGGCGCTGCGGCCCTTCTCCAGGCTGCGTATTTCCCGCACCGACTCTTCCTCACCGACGGTACCGGCCGGAATGTCCTGACTCTGGCGCACAATACGTTGGCCCATGGTTGGCAGGTCCATGGCCAGGGCTGAAATCGTTTGGCTGCTCACTTCTATGGCAATTTCCCGCTCGGGCAGACCGGTCAGGTCCACTTTGGCAATGCCGCGGTCCAGCAGCTGTTTTTCAAACTGATATACCAGTGGGCGTAGCGCCTCAAGCCGGGCAGGGCCGGTCAGAATGACCGTGGCGACGGACTCGTTGCGGACAAATTTGCTGATTTCGGGGCGCTCGGCATCCGAGGGCAGGTTACGAACCAGCGAGACAAATTCATTGACCTGATCCAGGGCAATGCCCATGTCGGCTTCTTCCTCATACTCGATCACGATGTTGCTGAAGCCGCGGGACGAGGTGGATCGCATTTCCTTTACATCATCGAGGTTGCGCAGCTCCTGTTCCAGCGGAGTGGTGATCGAACGCGCTACATCCTCGGCGCTGGCGCCGGGCCAGATCACTCGAACGGAGATAAAGTCGGTGGCGAAATTAGGGAAGAACTGGCGATTCAGATTGCTAAGGGAATAGACCCCGGCGAGGATCAGAATGAGCATCAACAGATTGGCCGCTACCCGGTGCTGGGCAAAGCGGCCGATAATGTCTTTGCGATGGGGGATCGGGCCCAATGTCATGAGTCGGGCTCCGCCATGATAACGTCAACTTTGAGGCCGTTGATGGCGTTGGGCAACTGGGTGGCTAGAATCCGGTCACCGTTGTTCAGCTGGTCAGACTGAACCAGCAGTCGCTGGCTGCCGTTTTCAAAGCGGTCACCGATCAGCACTACCTGAATCGAAATCAGGCGGTCCTCAATCACTTTATAGACGGTGGACTCGTCGTAGAGCGCTGAAACGGGTAATGAAAAGGTATTATCACGAGAGTTCAGGTCAAGTAACAGGTCAAGCGTGCGATTCAGTGCTGCTGGTGGCTGGTTGCCCTGAAACCGGAACAGGCCATCCACGCCGCCGGCACCTAAATTGACTTGCCCGCTCAGCCGCTTCAGAGCGAGAGTATAGGTCTCTCCGGCCAGGGTTGTGGTGGCCGTCATGGTCTGCTCCGAGGTCAATGCCTGCTCTGCGTTGGCGGTCCAGCGCATGGGAAGCTGGGCTCGAACCTCCAGCTGGTCGGTGGCGTAAACGCTGACCAGGGGCTCGCCGGCACGAACCCGCTCCCCCGGGCTGACCTCAATGCCGGTGACCACCCCGTCAAAGGGCGCGACCACATCGGTTCGGCTCAAATCCAGTCTGGCCTGTTGCAACAGTGCCTCGGCCCGCCCAAGCCGGGCATCAAGAGATTGTATGCCACTCTTATGATTAGCCACCGCCAGCTCCCTGCTGATCAGTGACAACTCAGCGGTCTGTAGCACCTGTCTGGCCTGGTCGGTGCGGGATTGGCTAGTGAGATTGGAGTCGGCAAGACGCTGCTCACGGTCAAGACCACGCCGGGCGATTTCCACCAAGGCTTTTTCCCGTTCAAGGAATTGCCGGTCCGCCTGCTGCTGGTTCAGTTCGCTGGCCAGCTGGGCTTGCAGTTCGGCCACATCCGCCTGACGTTGGGTAACGGTCAGCGTGACTTCTGAAGGGTCAAGCTGAACCATTACATCACCGCTGCGCACAGGTGAACCTTCCAGCACCGGGATAGCCTTGACGTCAGCGGTGACGGCTGAGGTCAGGGTTGACTGAAACGGAGTCTCCACACGCCCCAGCAGACGTAACTGGGGCGCCCTGGCTGCTGAATCAAGAGTGATCGTGCGGATGGGCCAGGTGCGTTCTTCGGCCTGAGATTCCGGGGGTGTGGGTTTCAGGAGGCTGAAAATCCAGATCAGAACCGCCGTCGCCACGATCAGCAGCAGCGGAATCAACAAACGTTTGGCATAGAGTAACAACCGGGATGAAGCCACAGGACCGTCTCTCGTCGTAAACATCAGTTAAGTATTACGTACCGGGCTGAGCATCGCCCCAGAGCCACTGGCAAACCGCCATGGCGGCGACTGGTGCGGTTTCTGTCCGCAAAACCCTCGGTCCCAGTGCGGCCGGTAAAAACCCGGCTGCTTCGGCAATACGAATTTCCTCCTCCGTTAGCCCACCTTCGGGGCCGATCATCAGGGCCAGGCGTGACGGTTTGACCAGTCCTGTCAGCGATTGCGCCGTGCGGTGATGGAGCACCAGGCGGAGGTCGCAGTCTGCGGTTTGCGCCAGCCAGTCCTCAAGCGTGCAGACCGGCGCCACTTCAGGCACTACCGCCCGCCCGCACTGCTCGGCAGCGCTTATCGCCACCGATTGCCAGTGTTTAACACGCTTGGCTTCCCGATCACCTTTGAGTTTTACTTCGCAGCGTTCACTGACCAGGGGAACTATGCGCGCCACACCCATCTCGACACTTTTCTGGATCGCGTAATCCATACGGTCGCCCCGGGACAATACCTGCCCGAGAACGATGGTGAGGGGAGATTCCGTGTTAATGGCGCTGGCCTCTCCAACCTCCACCTGAACAGATTTCTTGCTCACATCCACCAGCGTGGCCGGGTAATCGAAACCATCTCCATTGAACAGGCTGACGACATGGCCGACCTGCATCCGCAATACCTTGCCCACATGCTGG
>JBBQMX010000356.1:0-3273 GCA_038329375.1 Pseudomonadales bacterium
GGTTGATGGCTATGTGCACAGTAACAACAAGATCGCTTCCGTGGTTGCCCTGACCGCCGGTGACTCTGAAGTTGCTCGTGATATCGCCATGCACGTCGCAGCGGTCAATCCGCGCGTCGCCAGAGGCGAAGACATGCCCCAGGACGAAGTTGAGCAGGAAAAGGACATCATCCGTGCTCAGCCAGACATGGCAGGCAAGCCGGCGGAAATCGTCGAGAAGATGATGGCCGGCCGGATCGGCAAGTTCCTGAAGGAAAACATCCTGGTTGATCAGCCTTTCGTCAAGAATCCGGAGCAGACCGTTGGTGCTCTGGTCAAGAGCAACGGCGCCGAGCTGTCCAGCTTCGTACGTATTGAAGTTGGCGAAGGTATTGAACGGGAAGAAGTGGATTTTGCAGCCGAAGTTGCAGCGGCAGCGGGCTCCAGCAAGTCCTGATAGCCCTGATTGGCCGGCACCGCAGCACTGCGTGTCAGCCAGTATTGTCTGCCACGTAAGTCGGGATATCCCGGTTTTCGTGGCGGGCTCGTATCTGAGATAGCCCTTTTGCCGCCATCTGGTTGAGGGGGATGTCAGATACCGGCCCGGCCTGTCGGAGAGATGTTTTCCCCGCCCGGTCTGCCCACTGAGTCATTGTCCGTCAGGACACCATGAACAAAGGGGACGCAGCATCATGCCAAAGCAGTCAGGCACCCAGCCCAGATACAAACGTATTATGCTCAAACTCAGCGGTGAAGCGCTGATGGGTGATCATGATTTCGGAATTGACCCCAAAGTACTTGACCGGATGGCGCTTGAAATTGGCGCGTTGATCGGTATCGGTGTTCAGGTTGGCCTGGTGATCGGTGGCGGTAACCTGTTCCGGGGTGCCGCACTGAATGCCGCAGGGATGGATCGTGTGACAGGAGACCACATGGGTATGTTGGCGACTGTGATGAATGGCCTGGCCATGCGTGACGCCCTTGAGAGATCCAATATCCGTACCCGTGTAATGTCTGCAATTCCGATGAGCGGTGTGGTTGAGCATTATGACCGGCGCCGGGCTTTGCGCGATCTGAAAGACGGCGATGTGGTTATTTTTTGCGCCGGTACAGGGAACCCTTTTTTTACCACCGATTCTGCGGCCTGCCTTCGAGGTATTGAAATAGAAGCAGACGTGGTACTGAAAGCAACCAAGGTAGACGGTGTATACTCTGCAGATCCGGTAAAAGATCCGTCAGCTGAAAAGTATGAACGTCTGACCTACGATGAAGTGCTGGACAAAAAACTTGGCGTGATGGACCTGACAGCCATTTGTTTGTGTCGTGATCAGGGTATGCCAGTACGCGTATTCAATATGAACAAACCCGGAGTTTTGACCCGAATCGTAGTCGGTGAAAACGAAGGAACCCTGATTGAGGGTGGCGACAAACCCGAGAGCTGAGGCGCAAACTGGCGCCTGGCAAACACCGCTGAGTCGACGAATTGAGGACATTGAAGTGATTGACGACATTAAGGCAGAAGCCGAAAAGAAGATGAAGAAAAGCCTGGAAGCCCTGACATCGGCTTTCAACAAAATCCGGACAGGTCGAGCGCATCCGTCCATACTTGACAGCGTTATGGTCAATTATTACGGCCAGGATACACCGCTCAGGCAGATTGCCAGCGTGAACGTTGAGGACAACCGCACTCTGGCCGTGTCAGCCTGGGAAAGGAACCTCATGCCGGTCATCGAAAAAGCCATCATGATGTCCGATCTGGGTCTGAACCCGTCCAATAACGGGGACATTATTCGCATTCCCATGCCCATGCTGACGGAGGAAACCCGTAAAGACATGGTCAAGCAGGCTCGCGCCGATGCCGAGCATGGCAAGGTCAGCGTTCGTAATGCCCGTCGTGACGCAAACAGTGACGTTAAAGATCTGCTGAAAGAGAAAGAGATCACTGAAGACGACGAGCGCAGTGCAGAGAGCGACATCCAGAAGCTGACGGATCGCCACATTGCCGAAATTGACAAAATGCTTAAAGCCAAGGAAGAGGACCTGATGGAGGTATAACCTCCCGGGTTGCTCTCGTTTATACATCAGCCGATGGTTACAGAGCGTAGCGGCTGGTCAGGGGATGGCATGACGGAAAGTGTATCCGCCGAGGCGCCGGTTAAAGCAGACAATCGGCCCAGGCACGTAGCAATTATCATGGATGGCAATAACCGTTGGGCCAAAGCCCACCGGTTGGCAGGTGTCGCCGGTCACAAGGCGGGCGTAAATGCAGTGAGGGCCGTGGTTGAAACCTGTGCCCGGGAAGGTGTCGAGGTACTGACACTGTTTGCATTTTCCAGTGAAAACTGGCGCCGCCCGGAGGAAGAAGTATCCGCACTGATGCGGTTATTTTTGTTTGCCCTGGAACGTGAGGTCAAGAAACTCAATCGCAACAACATTCGGCTGCGGATCATTGGCGACCGCTCTGCGTTCAGCCCCACTTTGCAGGAACGCATGGCGCAGGCCGAGCAACTGACGCGTAACAATAGCCTCATGACACTGGTGATCGCCGCCAACTACGGTGGTCACTGGGACATTACCCAGGCGACGCGCCAGGTTGCAGCCAAGGTCCAGGCGGGCATTCTGACGCCGTCGGATATTACCGACGCAACGCTACAAGAGCACCTGTCCATTGGCGACCTCCCTATGCCAGACCTGATGATCCGGACGGCGGGGGAGCAGCGCGTCAGCAACTTCATGTTGTGGCATCTGGCGTATACCGAGATGTATTTTTCCGACGTATACTGGCCAGATTTCCGCGAGCCGCAAATGCTTGAGGCGTTGCGAGCTTACGCCGGTCGACAGCGGCGATTTGGTCAGACCGATGATCAGATCCAGAGCCGACGCGCCCAACAATAACGACAAGAAAGAGCGAAACGCCTGTGCTCAAAATCCGCATTATTACCGCCCTGATCCTTGCCCCCATTGCGATAGGGGGTATTTTCTTCCTGCCGCCTTTGGGTTTTGCTCTGTTTACCGGTTTCGTTGTTTCCATTGGTGCGTGGGAATGGGCTAATATGGCCGGTCTTACCAATCAGGCTGCCCGGGTGGTCTATGGGGCGTCCGTTGCTTTGGTGCTCTTTGGCCTGATTCAGACCGAAGCGGTCAGTGTGTTGTGGCTGGCTTTGGTGTGGTGGCTGGCCTGTTTCTGGCTGGTTTCCCGGTATCCGCGCAACACTGATCTATGGCAGGCCGTGCCGCTGCGGGCGATTATGGGCTTACTGGTGCTGGTGCCCGCCTGGGTCGGCCTCAATCATA
>JBBQMX010000357.1:0-3258 GCA_038329375.1 Pseudomonadales bacterium
CGTCTCGCCGTTATTAATCACGTTATGCTCCGTGCCCTCAACCGGTTGTAACATACGCCCGCTTCCAGCATCACTTCACGATTACCTTCCGGTGCCTCCAGCAGCATCTTACCGCTTGTGATTGGCACAAAAACGTAATCATGCACATAACGGTGCTAACCGGTTTCAGATCAGGGCGGAAAATCCCAACGAGTGACAATAACCCGATCGTTATCAATTTTCTGATGACTACTGGCTTGTGGTCTTCCCATGATTTTAACCCTTCTGTGAGTATTACTTGACTGAATATCAGGCATAGCGCAATTGATCCTGACCAGCCCTTATGACCTTTGACAGCAACAGGACGGCGGGCAAATACACTCAGCCAGGTACACCGGCAATACTCAACAGCCAGGGTAGAAAAACCGAGTAAAGAAAAGCCGACAGCGCCATGGCAAGACCAGAAAATGCACCCATCTGAGCGCTGACCTGAAAAGCCCGCGCGGTGCCGATACCGTGGGATGTCATGCCCATGGCAATACCTTTCACGCTGTCGTCTCGAATGCCCATCAAATCGAACAGTTTGGAGCCTATAACGGCGCCAATAATACCGGTAACCACCACCAAAGCGGCTGTGAGCGAGGGCAGGCCCCCGATCTGTTCCGATATAGCCATGCCCACCGGGGCCGTTACCGACTTGGGGGCCAGCGACAACTGGGTTTCAAGGCTCGCGCCCAGCAAGCGGGCGATGGCCACCGAGCTGAACGCGCCAACCACCACCCCGGTTACCAGCGCCACGGTAACCGGCAGCCAGACCTGTTTCAGCTTGTTGAATTGCTGGTACAGCGGAATCGCCAGCGCCACGGTGGCCGGGCCCAGCAGGAAGTGCACGAACTGCGCACCATCAAAATAATCATCGTAGGATGTGCCGGTCGCCAGTAGGAACAGGATAAGAACCGTAACCGACGTGACGACAGGGTTCAGCAAAGGGTTCATGCCCGAGCGAATGTAAAGACGGTGCGCCAGACTGTAGGCCACCAAGGTCATGGTCAGGCCCAGCAGGGGTGACGCCGACAGATAAACCCATATTCGGGTCAGGTCCGGTTCAATCATGTTCAGGTTCTCGCCTGGCGGTGAGCCGGGTCACCCACTGCATCACCAGAGCTGTGACCGCCATGGTGATAATTGTGCTGAGCAGCAGCGTGACACCGATCGGCAACCACTCGTTACCAAGGCGACTGAAATGAACAATCAGCCCTACCCCGGCCGGCACAAACAGTAGTGAGAGGTGACTCAGGAGGGCGCTGGATGCAGGCTCAACAGCTTTAACCAACCGGCCCCGGATCATTAACGTCAAAAACAGCATTACCATGCCCATCACCGGACCGGGCACCGGCAACCCCAGCAACCGGACACTGACTTCGCCTGCCAGCTGGTAGATCAGTAGCAGAGTGATTCCATTAATTAACTGCATTGAGTTGCATCCAGGAATATCGGGGTTAACGAAGAGCGTGTGGGGTTATGGAGGACCTGATCAGCCCATGCTCCTGCTGTTCGATGGTTCTGAGCGCTTCACTCACATGGGCCACATGTGCCATGGCCGCCTTCTGGGCCCATTTGGCTTGTCGGCTGATCACCGAATGGTAGATCTGGCGATGATGTTTGTCGATCTGTCGCTTGAATGCATCCCGGTGACTGAGATTGGCAACCGACGCCTGCACCGAGTTCAACATCAGGTCTTTCAGACTGTTGAGTACGTGTATCAGCACCGGGTTATGGCAGGCGTTCACAATTGCCCGATGAAAGGCATGGTCGAGGTCCGCATTGGTGAGCGGGTCGGCTTTCTCCATTGCCTCGAAGGCCTTGGTAATCTGATACTGGTCTTTTTCTGTGGCGCGTTCTGCCGCCAGATAGGCAGCCTTCCCTTCCAGCTCCTGTCGCACCTCGAACAGATCGTAAAGGGTGCGGGAGTGCTCCATAAACATCTGCATCAGGGGGCTGTTGTCGGCAGGCTCCGGCACCATGTGCGACACGAAGGAACCTTTGCCATGCCGTGTCTGGATAACGCCCCTGCCTTGCAGCTCATGAAGAGCCTCTCGCACAATAGCGCGGGAAACCCCCAAACGGCTTGCCAACTGTCGCTCGGAGGGAATCATCTGCTCCGGCGCCAGGCTGCCGTCAAGAATCAGTTGTTCAAGACGATGCGCGACCGCCCGGGACATCGGTATAGGTTTTTCCTGTATCACTGAAATTAACTGGTCAGACCAGCCCTCCATGAAAAAAAATTTAGATTAGCGGATAGCACGCCTGCCAAAGAATATGGCTCACCCCTCCCAATCTGTCTATAAAAAGTGGTCTGACCAGCAAGTAAACCGCTGGACTTGAGTACTGATCCGAACCAAAAATCAGATGGATTGTCACCTTGTAGCGAATTGCGCCCACGAATAATTCGTCAGGCCGAGATGCTACGGAGTGGTTCCAACAACAACAAAGCCCTGCATCTGGAGTTTCTACGATGACTGATAACAACCACAAGATCGAGAACAAAGGCGCGGCACCTCGTCGCGGCTTCTTCAAAACCCTTGCGGTGTCCGCCGCCATTGGAGCAACGCTGCTGGCAAGCAGCGTTCAGGCGGCTACCACCTGGAAAATCCAGTCCGTCTGGGACGCTGGCACTGTCGGTTACGACCTGTTCAAAGACTGGTGTGACGGCATGGAAGAAAAAAGTGGCGGTGAGCTCAAATTCACCTGCTTCCCCGCCAAAGCGGTTGCGGCTGACAATAACGGCCTGTTTGATGCCGTGCGTAACGGCGTATTGCAAGGCATGAACCCGTTTACCCTGTATTGGTCCGGCAAAATTCCGGCCTCGGTATTTCTGTCGTCTTACCCCGCCGGTCCTGACCAGCCACACCAGTGGGACACCATGTTCTACGCCCTGGGCATGCTGGAAAAAACCCGCGAAATCTATGAAAAATTCGGCCTGTTTTATGTCGGCCCGATCCAGCACGACGCCAACATCATTCACTCCAAAGAGCCGGTTAACGGTCTTGAAGACCTCAAAGGCCTGAAAATGCGCCTGCCCGGTGGCATGGTGGCAGAAGTGTTCGCCGAATTCGGTGTCTCTGCGGTCAGCCTACCCGGCTCCGATATTTTCCCGGCACTGGAGAAAGGCACTATTGATGCCGCCGACTATGTGGGCCCTGCCGTCAACTGGGAACTGGGCTTTGCCCAGGTTACCAACCACATCCTGATGGGCCCTCCGGGCGTCATGTCGGGTTA
>JBBQMX010000358.1:0-3248 GCA_038329375.1 Pseudomonadales bacterium
TCCATAATTTCTTCGATATACATCATCAAGTTTGGCCTCAGCCCTATATTTTCTTTTCCAGCTCTTTCAGCCTGCGTGCCATGGCATCGAGCTGACGGAAACGAACTGCATTTTTACGCCATTGTCTGTTGGTGTCGGCGCTGGTGCCAGAGGAGTAAACGCCCGGTTCGGAAATATGCCCCGTCACCAGCGTCATTCCTGTCAACTGCACCTGGTCACCAATCACCAAATGCCCGGCTACGCCGGATGCACCGCCAAACACACAATGCCGACCTATTTTGGTACTGCCCGCAATGCCTACAAAGGCGGCCATTGCCGAATGATCACCAATGCTGACGTTATGGGCGATCTGAATCAGATTGTCCAGCTTGACGCCGTTGCCGATAACCGTATCGTCCAGTGCGCCACGATCGATGGTGGTATTGGCTCCGACTTCTACATCATTTCCCAGCACCACACGACCAATCTGGGCAATCCGGTGCCAGACGCCTTTCTCGTTGGCGAAACCAAAGCCGTCCGAACCGATCACGGCTCCGCTCAGGATATGGCAGCGGGCGCCCATCACAATATCATGGGCCAGAGTAACCCTTGCCCGCAGACAGGAACCGTCGCCGATGCGACAGCGAGCGCCTATAACCGACCCCGGGCCAATCACCACATGCTCTCCAACAACCACATCCTGCTCGATGATCACCAGCGGGCCAATCGAAGCGGATTCAGGTATCGAAGCCGAGGAATCTACAACTGCACTCGGATGGATACCGGGCACATTAACCGGCGATTTATCAAACCAATGGCTGATGTGAGCATAGCCGAGATAAGGGTTCGCCAGTAACAGGACATTGGTCGGACAAAGCCCTGCCATCGCTGGCGAAAGGATCACAGCCGACGCTTTAGTATCAGCAAGAAAACGTGAATAGGACGGATTCGAGAGGAACGATAGCTGTCCCGGCTGCGCTGCCTGAAGCGTCGCCAGTCCGGTAATCTCGGTAGCCGGATCACCCTGCAGCTCGGCGCCAAGCGCTTCAGCGACTTGCCCCAGCGTGTAGGAACTCGGTTTCATTGAGTGCTCCCTTTCAAGCTGGCTGGCTGGGCATCAAACGAAGTGCCCGGGCACCGGGCAATGCAATTATTGATTCAGCTTTTCGAGCAAATCAGATGTCAGATCCATATCTGGCTTGGCATATACAACAGCTTCGCTCGGCAGGATGAGGTCCAGGTCATTCTCGTCAAGCAATTCCTTCACAGCTGCATCAACTTCTGGTCGTGCATTTTCGAGGAAGGCCTGCTTTCTGGCAGCTACTGTTGAGTCGAGACGCTGCTTGAGAAAATTGAACTCTTTCACTTTCTCCTGGAATTCGGAACCCAGCTTGGTACGCTCGGATTCGTTCATCATGGCTCCGTCTTTCTCGAGCCGATCCTTGAGCTTACGAGCTTCGTCCTGAGCATCGCGAACACTCGCCTCTTCACCAGCAAAATCTTTCTGGAGTTGGTCACTGAAGGCCTGTGCATCGGTTGACGAAAATAACGCCTGACGAAGATCAACAACGCCAATTCGGGTTTCAGCAAAAGCCGGGGCCACACACACCATAGCCATTATAGCGGCCATTGTTCGCAGTTTATTCATCGCTCGGATCTCCTTGTTATACGGTTATTGGTTAATCACCACGTCTTTCAGCGATCAGAAACTCTGGCCCAGTGAGAACTGGAATATCTGGGTATCATCCCCACTCTTATCGTTCAGGGGCTGCGCCAGACTGAAAGCCAGCGGGCCGACCGCGGTAATCCACTGGAAACCGATACCGACTGAAAAACGGACCTCACCGATATCCGCGTCAAAATCCCTTTCCGGATCAAAAACCTGCCCACCATCCAGGAAGAAAGCTGTCCGCATCGACCGGGTGTCGCCGGCAAACGGTGTCGGGAAAATCAGCTCAAGGCTGCCCTCAGTAAGAATACTACCCCCGAATGGGTCAGGGTCAGAAAAATCATTCGGGCTGTTGGTCGCACGCGGGCCAAGCGAGTTGGCGCGGAAACCACGAACAGAACCATAACCGCCGGCAAAGAAGTGTTCATAGAACGGCATCACATCACGACCGCTGTAACCGCCGCCATACCCGAGATCGCCACGGGCCCGCAGCACCCAGGTCTCGTTGTTGTTCAGCGGCTGATAGATTTCCGCCCGATGGTTGAGCTTGTAGTAGGTCAGATCGCTGCCTGGCACTGCAACATCCGCAGACAGGCTCAGGCTGTAGCCATCGCTTGGCAACACACCCCGGTTGAGGGTACTGCGCCGCCATGACCCGTTGAGGAAGTAATTACTAAAGCTGTCACCCTCGTTTTCGATGAAATCCAGTATCTCCAGTGAGGTAAAGGTGCCAGCCTTGATCTTGGAGAGCGTGTAACCGACACCGAAGTTCAGGCGGGTGACGTTGTCGATCGGGTAACCAAAAGTCAGACGGCCGCCAAACTCATCTAGCAGGAAGGAGGAAATACGTTGCTCCTCAAAGTCGGTTTCCCGGGCAAACAAACTGAAACCGCGACTGACGCCATCAACAGTGTAATAGGGGTTAGTGTAGGAAAAGTTGGCACTCTTGATCGAATCACTGAAATTGGCCCCGATGGATACCCGCTTGCCGCTACCGAAGAAGTTGTTCTCGGAAATATTGGCGCCGAGAATCACACCGGACACCTGGGAGAAACCGACGGAAGCGGAAAGGCTGCCAGTTGGCTGCTCAACCACAGAATAGTTGACGTCGACCATATCGTCGGTACCCGCCACGGGGACGGTTTCAACATCAACGGTCTGGAAGTACCCGAGACGCTCAAGGCGGGTCTTGGAAAACTCGATTCGATCAGTGGAGGCCACGCCACCTTCCATCTGGGTCATTTCCTGACGCAGCACTTCATCTCGTGTAGAGACGTTACCTTCGAAATTCACGCGGCGCACATAGGCGCGCTTGCCGGGTTCAACGAAAAAGGTAATTGAAGCGGTATTGTTATCTCCGGTTTCCGGCACCGCGTTGACATTGGCGAAGGTGTAACCCTCGCTGCCGAGCCGCCGCGATAAAAGCTCTGAGGTACCGGTGACCTGGCCGCGTGAGAAAATATCGCCCTCTTCGATCTGAATTAGCTTGCGGAGCTCTTCTTCCTCGACAATCAGCTCGCCACGGAGGTTGATCTCAGAAACCGTATACTGCGGCCCTTCGCTAACAGCCAGTGCAATGAACACCTTACGTTTATCCGGT
>JBBQMX010000359.1:0-3233 GCA_038329375.1 Pseudomonadales bacterium
CCTTTTGCGAGGACGTCTGCTGCTCTTTCTCGACCAGGGTAATCAGTTGCAGGGCTTCTTTGTAATACTGACCCTCGGCGTCGGCCTGTTTAACGTAGTTCTCAAGCGCTGACCGGGCCTCGTTGTAATGGTCAGCCTCAAGCATGACCCGGCCTCGGTAAAACAGGTATTCCGGTGGCTTTTCAGACTCCAATCCCTGCAAGCGGTTAAGATATTTGCCTGCCTCCCCCCACTGTTCATCGGCCACCGCCTGTTCGGTTGCCAGCATCAAGCGGCGGGTTTCGTGCTCCGGTTCAAGTGCGGCAACACTGCCGGCACAAAGCACCCCCGCAAACACAAGCCCCTGAAAAATACGGCGGCCACGCCACCTGTTCATGGTCAACATTGCGATCCCTCTTTTCATGCCGATGATCTGCTTATTCATCCTTTAGCTCCTCAGCCGGCGACAATGCATCCTCAAGTTCATCTGCATCCACCTCCGCCTGGTCCATTACCGCCTTGGGTAATTCTTTTTTAACACGAACACCCAATTCCACGAAGCGATTTGCCTGAGAAATAAGATTACCACGCCCCCGGGTCAGGGTATTCATGGCGTTATCAAAAGTACCCTGCACCGTTTGCAACTGGGTGCCCATTTTTTCCATCGCTTCTACAAAGACCCGCAGCTTGTCGTAAACGGCTCCTGCCCGATCCGCAATCAGTCGTGCATTCTGGCTCTGGCGCTCATAGCGCCAGATGTTTTCAATGGTGCGCAGAGTGGCCAGCAGCGTAGTAGGCGTTACGACAATAATCTTGCGTTCAAAAGCTTCTGAAAATAAACGCTCATCCTGCTGGAATGCTGCCACAAACGCCGGTTCTATCGGCATAAACAGAAACACAAAATCCGGCGAATGCAGCCCGCTTAACTGGCTATAATCTTTTTCACTCAACGCTTTTATGTGGTTACGAACGGCCTCTACGTGACCTTTGAGCGACTCGGCCTTTAACAGCTCGTCTTCTTCATTCACCCATTCCTGATAGGCCACCAGGGATACTTTTGAATCCACCACCAGGTTGCGGCTGTCCGGCAAATGCACAATGACATCCGGCCGTAACATTTGGCCGTCGCCATCCCGATAGCTGCCCTGGGTCTCATATTCGATGCCCTTGCGCAGCCCGGAGCGTTCCAGCACCCGCTCCAGTATCAGCTCACCCCAGTTACCCTGAATTTTCTTGTCGCCTTTGAGCGCCCGGGTCAGGTTGGCCGCTTCTTCGGTAATCTGTTTGTTAAGCTCCTGCAGTGATTTGATCTCACTCCGCAGGGCCTGGCGATCACGGGTTTCAATGGTGTAGACATCGTCCACGCGTTTCCGGAAATCTGTGATCTGGTCCCGGAATGGTGTTAACAGTGTATCGAGGCTGGTGCGGGTTTGCTGAGTGAAGCGTTCACTTTTTTGATCAAATATTTTATTCGCCAGGTTTTCGAACTCCTGCTTCAATGCTTCCCGATTTCGTTCCAGCAGCGCCAGTTTTTCCCCTGTTGCCCGTCGCTCCTCCTCCAGCGTGACTTCATATTCTCGCAGGGCAATTCTGGCCTCGTGGAGTTGTTGTGCCATGCCGTCGGCTTTACGCTGCTGCTCAACACGTTCACTTTCCAGCTGCTCGATACGATGGGCGCGGGCCTTGGTTTCAGAATCTAGCGCCGCCAAACGGTTTTCAAGGCTGGCCGAGGTTTGCCGCCAGCGCTCGGCTTCATGCACTGTCTGTTGGATATCGGTTTTGAGCTGTCCCAGCAAATCGTCATTTTGCCGATCCTGTTGGGCCTGCATGGCCAGCAAGTGATCTTGTTCCCGCAGATTCTCTCTACTGTGTTCAAGTTCGACGGTCTTGGCCTGGACCTCCTCCCTCAGAATCCCGCTATTGCGCCGGACAGACTGAACAGCGAACAGAAGCCCCATGCAAACCACTACCAATGCGGTAAAAATGACCAACAAAACTGGCTCGGAAATCACGTTTGTAATCGCTACCTCAAACACTCAGCATTCCCCGGTTCTTGTCATTAATAGTGATCATAAAAATAAACCCGTAAATTTTGAGACAGTGTACTGTCTGGGTCGATCACTTGCTGTCAAAAACATCTGGCAAGACATCTATCTGATCTCGCTTTCGTGCGAGCTTCTTCCACTATCTTAATGTTTTGTATCACACCTTAAGCGACAGATTATTGTATACTTTCGCGCCATCGCCCAATGCGGGACAATAGCCGCAACAGGCCAACCCATTAATTAACACCGTGTCGCCCGACAGAACGCTGGCACGGCGACTGATGAAGAGGTTTCGAATGCCACCGCGCAGTTTCCGCTCGCCTGCCATCTCCGCTTTCTCCCTGACCGGCGCCCTTCTACTGACAGGCTGCGCGAGTAACTCCTACTTCGTCGACAAGAATGACCTGGGCGACTTGAATTCTGCCATGTCCCGGCAACAGGCGGATATCACGTTTATCAAACAACAGACCCTGGGCCAGCATCAGTTCCTGATCGATCAGAGTTCTACCGACACCCAGAGAGTTCTTGAAGCCATACGTGAACAGGTTGAACAACCCGCCTGCCCCCATGTGCCTGAAGCGGAGGCCTGCCTCGTTGATCCGGAGTCAGGTCGGGGCGGCACAGGAAGAGCTGATCGTTTGAACGGCAAAGTCATTGTGGGGGAGCGTGAGAACTTTTTCCTGGTGGGGCCAGGTCTGACTTATGAAGCCCGAATTGACAGCGGCGCAACCACGTCCTCTATGGATGCCCGCAATATTCGCCGGTTTGAACGAGACGGTAATGACTGGATACGTTTCGACGTGCCGGTGCCCGGAACCGAGAGTGAATTGAAGACACTCGAACGTCAGATAGCCCGGAACGCCAAGATCATTCAGTCCAACGATGAAGATTCCGAGCGCCGGGCGGTTGTAGAGCTGCAATTTGCCATTGGCGATCACCATCAACAGGCGGAATTCACACTTTCCGACCGAGAACACCTCAGTCACCCGGTTCTGATCGGCCGCAATATACTTCGAGATGTCATGCTGATTGACGTCGGTAAAGAATTCGCTACCGAGCTGCCAAAGCAGCTGGCTGACGATGAGGTTTTAGACAATTGACTTCCCGCTCTCGATTACCGTTCTACTTCGCCATATTCCTGTTGATGGCTGCCGGAATTGCACTGGCTATTTTCCGCCACATGGAACTGGGTATCCCTTGGCTGGCCGG
>JBBQMX010000360.1:0-3190 GCA_038329375.1 Pseudomonadales bacterium
GCCAGATTCTGTTCTACGTACTTGAGGATACCAGCGGCCAATACAGCAACACTGAGCTGCGAGAGATCCAGGACTGGATCGTCAAGTTCAACCTGCAGACGGTAAAAGGTGTCACCGAAGTCCTTTCCATCGGTGGTGAGGTCAAGCAGTTTCAAGTACGTATCGATCCCGACGCGCTGATCCGCTACGACGTGTCACTGCCCGATATCAAGGAGCGCATCGAGGCCAACAATGCCAACGCCGGGGCGCAGTTCATCGTAAAAAACGATGAGGAGTACATCGTTCGCTCCGTGGGTCTGGCCACGGACCTTGAAGCCCTGCGTAACATTGTGGTGAAAACCATCGACGGCACACCCGTCTACCTCCACCAACTGGGCGAACTGGACATCGGCGGTGAAATCCGTCGCGGGCTGACCAGCAAGGACGGCGAAGGCGAAGTGGTCGTGGGAATGGTCTTGAAGCTGATTGGCAGTAATACCTCCCAGGTGATCGGCGCCGTCAAGGCGGAGTTAGCCACCATCAACGCCAACCTGCCGAAAGGCATCGAGGTGCAGCCCTATTATGACCAGGCGACCCTGGTGAAAGCCGCAGTGAGCACGGTAATCAACGCACTACTCCAAGGTATTATTCTGGTGGCTCTGGTGCTGTTGGCGTTTATGGGCGGCCTGCGGCCCAGCCTGGTGGTGGCGCTGTCGATTCCCTTCTCCGTCGGCTTCACCTTTCTCGCCATGAAATTCTTCGACATCTCGGCCAACCTGATGTCGCTGGGCGGGATCGCCATCGCCATCGGCATGATGGTGGATGGTGCTGTGGTCGTGGTGGAGAATATCGACCGGATGTTGCGCGAATCCTCCCCGGATGAATCGCGCCTGCACCTGGTGGCGCGGGCCTGTCAGTCGGTGGCGCGCCCGATTCTGTTTGCCATCAGTATCATCATCATTGTGTTCCTGCCGCTGTTCACCTTGCAGGGGGTGGAAGGGGCGACCTTCCGGCCACTGGCCTATACCGTAGCGGTGGCCATGCTTGGCTCGCTGTTCTTTGCTCTGATTGTGGCACCTGTGGCCTCCTCCCTGCTGATGAAGCGCCCCGAGACAGACCCAGACAAACCCCGCAAGGACATTGTCAGCCTGCTGCTGAAAGGCTACCAACCCCTGGTACAGGCCATGGTGACGCGCCGCTGGATTGCTGTGACCCTGGCGGCGGTGGTCCTGCTCATCGGCATTGTCGTCGCCCCGCGGCTCGGATCGGAGTTTGTGCCCCGCTTCAACGAAGGGGATTTGCTGATCCGCGCCACCATGGCGCCGTCCATCTCCCTGGAAAAAGCCGAGACGACCATTGGCGTATTCGAGCGGCAATTGATGGCAGCGTTTCCGGAGGTCACCCAGGTGGTGTCGCGCATTGGCCGGGGTGAAGTCGGCGCCCACGCCGATCCGGTGAATAACGCGGAGATATTCGTCGCGCTCAAGCCCCAGGAGGAATGGCAAAGCGCGGAAACACTGGATGGCCTGTATGCGGCCATGAGTGAAAAATTCGCGGATTTCCCGGGCGCGCAATTCAACTTCACCCAGCCCATTGCCGCCGCCGTGGATGAACTGCTCACCGGCACCAAGGCCGAACTGGCCGCCAAACTCTTTGGTGATGACCTGGATGTGCTGGTGGAGAAGGCCCAGGCCATCGAACAGGTGATGCGCACCGTGCAGGGCGCCCAGGACGTTCAGCGCGATCAAATCGGCGGTACGCCGCAACTGCGCATTTCGTTGAACCGGGAGGCTATTGCCCGTTACGGCCTCAATGTCAGCGACGTGCAACGCACACTGAGCGTGGCCGTGGGCGGCAGCGAGGCCGGACAAGTGTTTGAGGGTATCCGCCGCTTCGACATCTATGTGCGACTTGAGGAGTCCGCCCGCAACCGGGCCGATGTGATCGAGCAGCTCATTATCAAGAACGCCGCCGGACAGCGCATTCCCCTGGAAGAGCTGGCCACCATTGAGGAAGTGGTGGGGCCGCGCCAGATCACCCGGGAAAACAACCAGCGTTTTATCACCATCCAGACCAATGTCCGCGACCGGGATATCGGTTCGTTCGTGGCCGAGGCCGATGCCGCCATTGCGCAGCAGGTGGATTTACCGCCCGGCTATTTCCTTAAATGGGGCGGGCAGTTCGAACTCCAGCAACAGGCCAACAAGCGCCTGATGATCGTGGTGCCCATTACCCTGGCACTGGTGTTCCTGATGCTGTTCGTCAATTTCAGATCCCTGCGCAACGCCCTGTTGATCATGCTCAATATCCCGCTGGCGCTGGTGGGCGGTATCGTCGCCCTGTGGCTGAGCGGCCAGAGCCTCTCGGTGCCGGCCTCGGTGGGCTTTATCGCCCTGTTTGGTATCGCCCTGGAAAATGGCCTGGTGCTGGTGAGTTACCTGAATGAACTGGTCAAGGACGGGGTATCCATTGCTGAAGCCAGTGTGCGGGCGGCCTGTGCAAGGCTGCGGGCGGTGATCATGACCGCCGTCACCACCGCCTTGGGGCTGTTCCCGCTGCTGTTCGCCACCGGCACCGGCAGCGAAGTGCAGCGGCCACTGGCCACCGTCGTGGTCGGCGGCCTGGTGACCGCCACCATCCTGACCCTATTGGTTATACCCGCCCTGTATCACTGGTTTGCCGACAAGCCCGCTGATATGAGCGAATCCCATTAACCCGGAGTGACTGTCATGCAAGAGATCAAAGCCTATATCAAACACCACAAACTGGAAGCCGTGACCCTGGCCCTGCACCGCGTGCAGGGCGTCACCGGCATGAGCGTCGCCCACGTTGTCGGCTTCGGTCGGAGCAAAGTCAATACCAGCGCCGCCAACCCGATTGAGGGCGCGGGGGATTTTGTCAAGCACGTGAAGGTGGAAATCGTGTGTCACGATCAGTACGTGGACGAGGTCGTCCGCGTACTAAAAACCGAGGCGCACACCGGACTGCGCGGCGATGGCCGCATTTTTGTCAGCGATGTCAATCGTGCGATCCGGATCGAAGATGGTGCCGAGGACGATACGGTTGTCTGAGAAGAGAACCCGCCCTCTTCAGGCGAGCGGGTTCCATTTCAGCCTTCGCTCCCTCTACACCTGATGATTCTTCTTCAACAGGAGCTGTGGCTCATGACCTTGTACAGTCAGTTCAAGCCGTTTTGAATGGTTTTACTGGG
>JBBQMX010000361.1:0-3190 GCA_038329375.1 Pseudomonadales bacterium
GTTCATGAGTATCATCAAGGATCCTGAAGTCTACGAGCGTTACGACAAGGTTATTCTGACTCACGGTGTGCGCTACAAGTCTGAACTTGCTTATCAGCAGGACATCGACGATTTGCCGAATAATGAGTTCTTTGGTGAGATGGTGCAGGGCAAACTGCTTTATTACCCGACCGTTACCCGGGAAGATTTCCGCAACCAGGGCCGTCTCACGGATCTTATGGAAAGCGGTAAGCTGGTGTCCGATCTGGGCCTGCCAGAGTTTGATCTGGAGAACGACCGCTTTATGGTATGCGGTAGCCCGGCCATGCTGAAAGATACCTGCGCTATTCTTGACCGCCAGGGCTTCAAGGAAGCGAGACACGGCGACCTCGGCCACTATGTAATTGAGCGTGCGTTTGTCGAGAAATAACCGACGCTGATTTCAGCTGTGTGAAAACCCCGAAGTTACTGACTTCGGGGTTTTTTGTGTTGAGAATGCGATCAACCTGAATGGTGTTCAAGGAGCCTGCTATGGCTATTGTTTTAAGAGTCCTGGTTGCTGGTGCTCTTGTTTTGTTGCTTGCAGGTTGCTATGAGCAAGCCGTGGATGTGAAGCTGGCACTGAGCGATACCGAGCGAGATTGGGTGGGCGATCAGATATTCCAGAACGAATGCGCCGGGAAGGTGACCTGTCTGGTGCACTGGAACGTCGGGGAAGCTTTCCCGTCGCTGGGAATAGGGCATTTTATCTGGTATCCCGAGGCGGTAGACGGGCCTTTCGTAGAGAGCTTTCCTGCTCTGGTCGCGTTTCTGCGGTCACGGTCGGTAGCGTTGCCGGCATGGCTGGATAAACTGGAGCCTAAGGCTGCCCCCTGGCCAGACCGGGACGCATTTCTTGCTAAACAAAGTAGTGAGCGGGTTGAGTCATTGCGGAATTTCCTGTGGCAAACCAGGGGTTTGCAGGCGGAGTACATTTTTACTCGTGCCCAAGCCTCCATGCTCAAAGTCATTGAGGCAACAGCAGAAGATGAGCGAAGTGCCGTTGCAACAAGGCTCTCAGAGCTGAGCGCAACGCCAGGAGGTACGTACGCTCTGATTGACTACGTGAATTTTAAAGGCGAAGGGCTTGCGCCTCGTGAAACCTATAATGGCGAAGGCTGGGGACTGCTGCAGGTGTTGCAGGAAATGGGCAACATGCCATCGGGCGGAGCACTGGAGCAGTTTCGCGGGGCAGCAGCCAATGTGCTCACCCGTCGAGCCGGCAACGCGCAAAATCCGATTGAGCGGGAGCAGTGGTTGAAAGGCTGGCTGAAGCGTCTTGAAACCTACCGGGAGCCAGTTTAAGAAAAGAGCCTAGAGAGGCTCTTTCTTCAGTTCGAGGGGCTGACCAATGCCTGCTTCCAGCCACCAGACATTCTCTGCCCAGTCGCCCAATACAATGCGCTTGGCTGACTGACCGTTGGCCTCAAGTTCATGCACTGCAGGCCGGTGGGTGTGACCATGGATAAGGTGGTGAACGCTGTGGGCTTCCATAACATCCACCACCTCTTTTGGAGTCACATCCATGATGAACGATTCCTTGCTTTTATTTTTCGCCATACTGATATCCCGCAGCTGGCGAGCGACCAATTGCCGGTCGGCAAGGGGTCTGGCCAGGAAGGTTTTTTGCCATGGCACATTGCGCATGCTGGCCCGGAACTTCTGATATTCCGCATCGGCAGTGCACAGGCTGTCGCCGTGCATCAGCAGGGTTGGTGTGCCGTAGAGATTCACCACTACGGGGTCGTCCAGCAGCGTGGCTCCGGCGCGGTTGCAGAAGTCTTCACCGATCAGGAAGTCCCGATTACCGTGCATCAGGAAAACGCGCGTACCCGTATCACTGAGGGCCTTGAGAGCCTCGGCAATTTGCTCTTGCAGGGGTGTGCGCTCGTCATCTCCAATCCAGGCTTCGAAGAAGTCACCCAGGATATACAGTGCTTCGGCGTTCGCTGTCTTTTGATCGAGAAATCTGCGAAACGCCCCGGTGATGTCGGGGCGGGATTCTTCCAGGTGCAGGTCGGATATAAACAGCGTGGTCAAGCCGAGTCTCCGTCTCCGATGATTTCTGCTTTTTCGATGATCACATCCTGGCCCGGTACGTCCTGGTGACCATTGCTGAGCCCCGTTCTGACCGCCCGAATGGCGTTCACGGTGTCCATACTATTGACCACCTTGCCAAATACGCAGTAGCCCCAGCCGTCGGTATTCTCAGCGGTATGATCAAGAAAGCCATTGTTCTCGACGTTGATAAAAAACTGCGCGGTTGCCGAATGAGGGTCCATGGTGCGGGCCATGGCGACGGTGCCGGCCATGTTGCTCAGGCCATTGTTGGCTTCGTTCTTGATGGGTTCGCGGGTTTTGCGTGGCACCATGCCCGGCTCGAATCCACCACCCTGGACCATGAAGTTGCTGATGACGCGGTGGAAAATAAGGCCATCGTAGAAGCCATCACGAACGTACTGTTCGAAGTTTTTTGCGCTCTGAGGGGCTTTCTCGTAATCCAGCTCGATGGTGATATCGCCATGGGTGGTTTTCAGCAAAATCATTCTGGTGTCCTGTTCAGGTTAATGGAGATGACAATAAGGCCTTATTGTACGGGAGAGTTTGTTCCCGTGCATGAGTTAGGCTGCCAAATATGCGTATAATACCGCCCTTAAGTTCACCCCATCATTCGAGACCTTATGAGCGCCGAGTCCAAGAAAGCCCATAATTTTATTCTTAGCCTCATTGAAGAGGCTATCCGCGAAGGCAGCCATACCGGACAGGTAGTAACCCGTTTTCCACCGGAACCCAACGGATACCTGCATATTGGCCATGCCAAGTCGATCTGCCTGAATTTCGGTATCGCCGAGGCCTTTGGTGGGGAGTGCAACCTCCGTTTTGACGATACCAATCCGGAGAAAGAATCCCAGGAATATATCGACGCCATCAAGCAGGATGTGACGTGGCTGGGTTACCAATGGGCCGGCGAGATTCGCTACGCCTCGGACTACTTTGATGCAATCTATGATTTCGCGGTTGAGCTGATACAAAAAGGTAAGGCCTATGTGTGTGGCCTCACTGCCGACCAGATGGCGGAGTACCGAGGCACGTTGAAAGAGCCAGGCCGCAACAGCCCGTTCCGCGACCGGCCGGTCGACGAGAATCTGGAGCTGTTCAAGGCCATGCGGGA
>JBBQMX010000362.1:0-3190 GCA_038329375.1 Pseudomonadales bacterium
GATTGTAGGCGTTATTGGTTCCAACGGTGCCGGCAAGACCACCTTTATCAATATGGTGACCGGTTACCTGCCCCCTTCGGCTGGCACCATCGCTTTTGATGGCAGCCCGATCAAAGGTCTGGGCCCGCGCAAACTGATGCGCAAGGGGCTGGCGCGCTCGTTCCAGATTCCGCAGCTGTTTCTGGAGTTGTCGGTGCTGGATAACCTGTCGATGGCGCTGTCGGCTTCGGAGTCCCGGCACCTGGAAATGTTACGACCGGTGCGCACACCAGAACGGATAGCGGCGGCGGACGAAATCCTGGAACAGATGGGTATCACCCAGTATCGCGACGAGATGGTTACCGCCATGCCCCAGGGTGCCCGTAAGCTGTTGGATATTGCCATTGCCATGCTCGCCAATCCGCGCATGCTATTACTGGACGAGCCTACCAGCGGGGTCAGCACCGATGAAAAGCACACCCTCATGGACACCGTAATGGAGGTGGTTAAACGTCGCGGTCTGACGGTACTCTTTGTAGAACACGACATGGAGATCGTGCAGAAATACGTCACCCGGGTACTGGCTTTCGCCAGTGGCGTGGTTATCAAGGACGGCCAGGTGGACGAAGTGCTGACCGATGAAAAGGTCCAGGAGCTGGTGACCGGCAAGCGCCGCGAGAGAAACATCGAAACCCAAGAAGGGGGCGGCTGATATGAGCCTTAAGATTGTTGATCTGGACGTCTCGATCGAGCGCATAGGAATACTGCGGCAAGTAAATATGGACATCACCACTGGCAAAATGGCTGGCCTGATTGGTCACAACGGCGCCGGCAAAACCACGCTGATTCGGGCCATAATGGGCCTTCTTCCTGCCAGCTCTGGCTCCATACAGTTCAAGGGCGAGGAGCTGACCCACAAAGCGTCTCATCAGCGGGCAAAACTCGGAATCAGCTACATGCCGGAAGATCGCCGGCTGATTCCCGAGCTGACGGTTACCGAAAACATGCTGATGCCGGCCTGGGCCAACGGCCTCAAGGACGGCGACAAGCGCCTGCAATGGATTTATTCCCTGATGCCGGAAATCGCCGACTTCGGCGAGCGTAAAGCGCTGCAGTTGTCCGGCGGCCAGCAAAAACTGGTTGCTCTGGGCCGGGCTTTAATGCCGGGGCGGCAACTGATCCTGCTTGATGAGCCCTTCGAAGGTGTGGCGCCGGTGTTGGCGCAGCGGTTGTCGTCGGTCATCGGGGATCTGAGAGGCGAAGGCCTGACGGTACTGATTGGCGAATCCGATGATACTCATTCGGCTGAGCTGGTAGACAGTACCTGGCGCATCGAACGCGGTGAGATTTCCGCTGGCCACCAGAAAGATCCGTCAGCATCCGTTCAGGGTGCCCACTCAGCCTGAGCAACCTAGGAGAATCGCGATGAAGATTCGTGCAGCAGTTTTACAATCGATTGGTGCGGAGCGGCCATTCCAGGATACCCGACCACTGGTTATTGAAGAGCTGGAACTGGATCCACCCGGCGACAACGAAGTCCTGGTCCAGATCAAGGCAGCCGGACTTTGTCATTCGGACCTGTCAGTGATTGACGGCAATCGCCCCCGGCCGGTACCGATGGCCCTGGGCCATGAAGCGGCAGGCGTCGTCAAAGCGATGGGCAGCGGCGTTCGGGACCTCAAGGAAGGCGACCACGTGGTGGCGGTGTTCGTGCCCAGCTGCGGCCATTGCTCACCCTGCGCCGAGGGTCGGCCTGCGCTGTGCGAGCCCGCAGCCAAAACCAATAATGCCGGTACTCTGGTGAGTGGCGAGCACCGCCTGCATCGCGCCGACGGCACGCCGGTGAACCACCACCTGGGGGTTTCGGCATTCGCCGATCATGCTGTGGTTTCCCGGGATTCTTTGGTCAAGATCGACCCGGCGTTGCCTTTCCATCATGCCGCCCTGTTTGGTTGTGCCGTGCTGACGGGCGTCGGCGCAGTGATTAATTCGGCCAATATCAAGGCCGGGCAGACGGTCGCGGTTATCGGCCTTGGTGGCGTTGGTCTTAACAGCGTGCTTGGCGCAATGGTCGCGGGCGCCAGCGAAGTTATCGCCATTGACCTGGATGACAGCAAGCTCGCTCTGGCAACGGAGCTGGGCGCTTCACATACCTTCAACAGCAAAGATCCGGACTGTGTCGAGAAGATCAAAGCCCTCACCAATGGGGGTGTTGATTGCGCCATTGAAATGGCGGGCTCCGAAAAAGCTCTGGAATTTGCCTATCTGATAACCCGCCGAGGCGGCACCACAGTGACGGGTGGGCTTGCCCATCCGGAAAAGAAAGTCGCCATTCAGCAAGTCAGTCTGGTCGCAGAAGAACGCACTCTCAAGGGCAGCTATGTAGGCAGTTGTGTGCCGGTGCGGGATGTCGCCCGTTATGTGTCGCTGTTCCAGCAGGGCAAATTGCCGGTGGACAAGCTACTGACCCACACTCTGACCCTGGACCAGATCAACGAAGGCTTTGAACGCCTGGCCGCGGGCGAAGCCGTCCGCCAGGTGATTGAGTTCAACTGAAGATTATTAGGGGCACCATCCCCGCACGGAGTGCGGACCTGTACCAACAACGACAATGACAACAGGAGAAAACTCATGGTCCTTAACACCAACGGTAAACGCATCATTCCGGCGCTTATAGCCGGGTCAGCTCTGCTGATGTCCGCGCCGGCGCTGTCAGAAACCGGTATGGAGCGGATGCAGAAAAACGCGCCTAACAACTGGGGTAAGTGGGGCGAGAATGATGAGGTCGGAGCCCTGAACCTGTTGGGTGAGGAGCAGGTTCTGCAAGCTGCCAAAGCTATCCAGAGTGGCAAAACGTTTACCCTGCAGATCCCTATGACTCACGGCAAGGGTCCGGTATTCCCTGGCCGGGTACCCACCATGCACTTCATGGCGCAGGATGAGAGCATTTACTCTTCTGGCAAAGCCGAAGCATTGGCCGGAGGTGTCAAATTCTCGGACGACGTTGCGTTCATGTATCTGCAGGGTACCACCCACGTGGATGGTCTCGCCCATGCCTGGTATGGCGATCAGGTATACGGTGGCAAGAGCGCTGACAGTACCGTGCATGGTCATACTCACGGTGATGTGGCAGCAATCGGCAAAAAGGGCATCGTTGGACGTGGTCTATTGTTGGATGTTGGCCGCCACGTGGGTGGGGGCGATAAGAATC
>JBBQMX010000363.1:0-3171 GCA_038329375.1 Pseudomonadales bacterium
GTTCACTATGTCATTGAGATTGAACTGGAACGTAATGTCTTCCTGAGCGTTGCCGGTATTGTCGATATGGATTTCATAAATCGCATCGTCATCCAGATCAAAATAATTCGGCCCGCCGTAGGCGTCCTGCAGGGGTTGGTAGTTGGCGATCAGAGTGACAAAGCCTTCGCGGCCGGGTTCATAGCTGCGAAACATGTAGAAGTCGGTGCCGTCTACTTTGGGAATTTCCGTGATAAACGGCGCTTCCCGGTGGCTGGACGCCTGGCTGACGCCGGCTGAGAGGCAAATGCCGGCAATCGCGATGGCGAGTCCGGAGCGTTTAATGAGTGTGTTCATTCCATAATCCTCATCTATTGTTGGTATAACATTGGATCTTTCGAACGACGTCCCGCACGAGCCATCAACATCCGGATTGCGGGAACTGTTCGACAGTACACTTGGAGACTAGTCGATTCAGTTCGATATCGCACCTAGACATACCGCAATGGCTGATTTGGCGTCTCAGAGGTGTAACGGCCATGCTCGGAGGAAAGATGCACTTAAAACCAAATTCTTTTACTCTCAGTTGGCGCATCTTTGCGGCGGCCTGTGCCGTACTACCTGGAGCGGTCAAAGTGCCTGCTGAAATCAATAACGAGCACGATTGGGGAATGAATTCATGCTTGAGGACTCAACACAAAATGAGCTGATGGTTCTGCTGAGCAGCGTAGCGCGCCAGGATCGACAGGCATTTCAGCGCCTCTACGAGCAGGTGTCGGGGCGGATGTTTGGTCTCTGCAAGCGGCTTGCGGGCCAGCAGGAACTGGCAGAGGAAGCTTTGCAGGACGCCTTTATCCGTATCTGGCACCACGCCAGTGAGTATCACAGCGACCGGGGTACGCCGATGAGCTGGATGATGACCATTGCGCGCTACCGCACGCTGGACCTGATACGTGCCCGTAAAGTGCGACAGACCGCCGGAGATGATGCACTGAACTCTGTGGAAGATGAGCGCAGTGGTCCTTTGGAGGCCTCGTTGCAAAGGGACGGCTCAGCGGCCCTGACGGGTTGTCTGGATGAACTGAGCCCGGGGCAGCGGGACAGCATCTTGTTGTCTTACTATCGCGGTTTTACTCATGATGAACTGTCGACCGCCCTGAGTACACCGGTTGGGACCGTAAAAAGCTGGATCAGGCGTGGACTTCAGGTGTTGAAAAGGTGTCTTGAAAAATGAGAAAAACACCCGAACGCATTGAAGGCCTGGCAGCGGAATACGTACTGGGTTCGTTACAAGGCTCTGCCCGGAAGCGCTTTGAGCGTTGGATGATGGATTCGTACCGGGTGCGTCAGGAGGTCTGGTTCTGGGAGGAAAAACTCAGCGGGCTGGCGGAAGTGGTACCGGCACATGAGCCTCCAAAAAGAATCTGGGCGGCCATTGAGCAACATTTGTGGCCTGAAAAAATAGCCACCAAGGCGGCTTCCGGGTTCAGCTGGCTATGGCCGAGCTGGGGCCTTATGGCAACCGCCGCTGCGATCTTTATGGCGGTGATGCTGGTGCAGCAACCTGAACAGGAGCGCTATCCGTTATTGTCTGGTGCCATCGTCCAGGAGAATATTAAAGGCCCGCTCTGGCTGCTGAGCGAGGCGGGAGAAAATGGAGAGACCAACCGGTTGCGCCTCCGGCCAGTTGCGGCCGAGGCGGCTCAACCGGACCGGGATTACGAGCTTTGGGTGGTGCCGGAGGAAGGCCAACCGTTGTCGCTGGGCGTGATTCCGGTTGGCGACGATGTGTTGCAGATTGAACTCAACGAGTCCGTTCGTGCCGCGCTGGAGAAGAGCCGCACCCTGGCGATCAGCCTGGAGCCTAAAGGTGGTTCAACGACCGGGGCTCCGACAGGGCCGATTTTGCACGTGACCAAACTGTATGAGCTCTGAACGCACATAGTGGGACTCGAGTTCAGCAGAAAAAGCGCCGGGCTAACCCCGGCGTTTTTTTAATGACTGGACAATAGCGTTATGCAGAGTTGTGCGTGCTGGACAAAGTGACTGAACGAGGTCAGTTGACCAGCATCGGGCACGGCGTGGATGTCGGCGTTGTCAGCGTAGAACATGCCCACCAGCCGCCCGTTGGCCAGCAACGGGCCGGTCAGGGCGGGCACCTGGCATAGCCATGGGTCAAACCGGGGGGTTACCGCCTGACGGGCGGGGTGGTAGATGCCGCATACTTTTTGCGGTAACAGCCCCCCAAGTTCATCGGTGCCGTCGCGGGATACCACAAAGCTTTCGCGCCAGGGCTCAGTGCCCGGGCCGGCTACCTTGCGGGGGATCAGCTTGTTGCCACTGCGGTCAGCCATCAGCAACGCGATGCGCTTCATCCCGATGGCTTGCTGGATGCCGTCAATGACGAACTGACAGACTTCGTTGATGTCCGGTTTGTTGGTCAGGCTGTGGCTCAGTTGCCGCAGTATTTTCAGCTCCAGAGCGGGATCACCGGATGGCCCACCCGGCGTCTTCGGCTCAGGAGATTCATGGCCGTCGGGTATCAGGGCGCTGACCTGGGGTATGCCAAGCGAGTTGGCAATTTTGGACGCTTCCCCGGCGTTTATTCTGACCCGGTCTCGCACGGTGGCGGTGGGCTCGCCGACTTCGCGCGCCAGAGCATCCAGCACCCGGTCCATTTCCGCGCCACGCCAACCTTTTTCTGACAGCCGGGCCATCTCAACGCTGTGTCTTACCAGGATGGCGGCTTTTGAATTGGGCCGGCCAGCGGCCACCACATCCTTGATAAACGGCCCGAGGGACCAGGCGTCCACCAGACCCCGGGTAATCTCGACGAAGGTGGTCCGAAGCACCTTCTTCTGCGCCTCGATGGCGGGTTCGTTGCGCTGAAGCAGTACTTCCAGTTCATCAGCCTGCTCGGTATCGCAGGACCAGAAGGCCAACTCACCTATGTTCATCAACAAGGCACCAATAAATACCTCTTCCAGCGCCTGCTCATTTCTTTTCGGCAACAGACACCGGGCCTGAACAGCGGCGTGAAGCGCCCACGCCAGACATTGCAGCAAATGGGAGCGGTCGCTCCGTGCCAACAAGGCGTCAACAATCAGCGACGAGATGGTCATGGATTTGACCGCGTCAAAGCCAATCAGCGTGATGGCACGGCTCACGGTGCCGACCTGAGTGCGAGTCTGG
>JBBQMX010000364.1:0-3162 GCA_038329375.1 Pseudomonadales bacterium
AGGGACCTGTTCGTGGACCGCTCAGTGGCAGACGATTGGCTGGAGCGCTACGGCGAACGCCTGAAACAGGAAACCCGGCCAGACACCGAACGGGAAGCGGCCATGTGCGCAGCCAACCCCAAATACATATTGCGGAACTACCTGGCTCAGGAAGTTATTCAGGATGCCCAGACCGGCGAATACAACAGTTTGCACCGATTGCTGAAAGTGCTGGAAAAGCCGTTTGACGATCAGCCGGAGAATGACAACTACGCCAAGTTGCCGCCGGACTGGGGTAAGCATTTGAGTATCAGTTGTTCGAGTTGATAAAACCCAAGCTCTACAATTACAGCAAGCGAGGCCATCCGTGGCCGTATTTCTGCTAAACCGCCTTGGCTGCAATAATCTTATCGTGCCATTCTACTGGGCCGGTCTGGTGGACCGATGTGCCTTTTGAATCCACGGCGACGGTGACGGGCATGTCTTCTACTTCAAACTCGTAAATCGCTTCCATACCCAGCTCTTCAAAGGCGACCACTTCGGCCTTCTTGATGGCTTTTGAGACCAGGTAAGCGGAACCGCCGACAGCCATCAGATAAACGGCTCCAAATTCACGAATGGCGTCAATGGCGACCTGGCCGCGTTCGGCTTTGCCGATCATGCCGGTGAGGCCGGTTTTTTCCAGCATGGTGCGGGTAAACTTGTCCATGCGGGTGGCGGTAGTGGGGCCTGCCGGGCCGACCACTTCTTCACGCACCGGGTCCACCGGGCCAACGTAATAGATGAAGCGCCCTTTCATGCTCACCGGCAACTCCTCACCGCGCTCGATCATGTCGACCATTTTCTTGTGGGCAGCATCACGGCCGGTCAGCATTTTGCCGGACAACAGCACGGTCTCACCCGGTTGCCAGTCTTTGACGTCTTCCGGGGTAACCGTGTCCAGATTCACCCGTCGCACGCTGTCTCCGATCTCCCAGGTGATTTCCGGCCAGTCGTCCAGGCTTGGCGGGGTTTGCAGTGACGGGCCGGATCCATCCAGCACAAAGTGCGCGTGGCGGGTAGCAGCGCAGTTGGGAATGATCGCAACCGGTTTGTTGGCAGCGTGGGTGGGGTAATCTTTCACTTTAACATCCAGCACCGTGGTCAGGCCGCCCAGGCCCTGAGCTCCGATACCCAGATCATTCACCTTCTCAAACAGCTCCAGCCGCAATTCCTCGGCACGGTTTGAGGCCCCACGGGCCTGCAAATCGTGGATATCGATCGGGTCCAGCAGCGACTCTTTCGCCAGTTGCATGGCCTTCTCGGCCGTGCCACCAATGCCGATTCCCAGCATGCCCGGCGGGCACCCGCCGGCACCCATCTGGGGTACCATTTTCAGCACCCACTCCACCACAGAATCCGACGGGTTAAGCATGGCAAACTTGGACTTGGCTTCAGAGCCGCCGCCTTTCGCTGCCACATGCACGTCAACAGTATTACCCGGCACGAGCTTGTAGTGGATGATCGCGGGCGTATTGTCTTTGGTATTGGTGCGCTTGCCGTCAGGGTCGGCCAGAATAGATGCGCGAAGTAGGTTATCCGGGTGCAGATAGGCCCGGCGGACGCCTTCATTGATAATATCGTCCAGCGCCATGTCGGCATCCCACTGCACGTCCATACCCACCGTGACGAACACCGTCACGATGCCGGTATCCTGACAAAGCGGCCGCTTGCCCTGGGCGCACATGCGGGAGTTGATCAGAATCTGTGCCATGGCATCCTTCGCCGCCTGGGACTCCTCCTTTTTATAGGCCTCATAAACACCCTGGATAAAATCCTTCGGGTGATAGTAGGAAATAAACTGAAGCGCGTCCGCTATGCTTTCTATCAGGTCGTCCTGGCGAATCGTCGTTGTCATGGCAATCTCATCGTTTAGGCGTTTTGAATGATTTGTCGCAGAAATGGGCGCAAAGTTTACCAGCGAGCCACTATCATAGACAGGCTTTCACGTCAGTACAGGGTTCCTGTGACTGGCCTTTGCAATTAACAGGGCCGCTGGGGTTAAATCCGGACAGACCAACTATCTACAAGGAGCCAATCGTGAGCGAGTTTATTGTTACAGACATTCAGAACCGGACGCTGGTCGTTCGCATCAACCGGCTCAGCCGCAAAAACGCCCTCACCCATGACATGTATACCGCCCTGGCGGGTGCCATTACCGCCGCGCAGGAAAATGACGACATTCGCTGCATCCTGTTCACCGGTAACGATGAGTGCTTCACCGCCGGCAATGACCTGAGTGAATTTTCCGCCGGTATGCCGGGGGACTTCAAAAATACGCCTGTCGGGCATTTCCTGTTCGGCCTGGCCAACGCCACTAAACCCGTAGTAGCCGCGGTTAACGGACCGGCCGTAGGCATCGGCACGACCATGCTGTTGCATTGTGACCTGGTGCTGGCTGGCAGCAACACCCGCTTCCAGATGCCTTTTGCCAGTCTGGGACTGTGCCCGGAAGGCGGCTCAAGCCTGCTGCTGCCACACTGGCTGGGCCGGGTGCGCGCCGCTGAACTGTTAATGCTGGGCGGCACCTTCAGCGCTGAGGACGCTTACCGGATGGGCCTGATCAACCGTATCTGCGACCCGCTGGAAACCGAACAAGCCGCCTTGAAACTGTGTCAGCAACTGGCTGACCAGCCCCCTGCCGCCATCCGGGCCACCAAGGATCTGCTGAACCGCTCGAGCCTGAAGCCTTTGGAAGCCACCATGCTGGCCGAAGGGGAATTGTTCGCAGAGCGACTCCAATCACCGGAAGCCACCGAAGCCTTCAGCGCCTTCGCCGAAAAGCGCAAACCGGACTTCTCGGGTTTTAAGTAGCCTGTTCGCCTCTACTAGACTAACGTTGTAGCGTTATCTCTTTTTCAATGAGGCTAAATTCCAGGCAACCGATGGTGAAAATCACACTTTAGAGCGATCACCTATGGCTGTTCTATCGCTATAGTCAGATCACTAGAAATCGGCACAGAGCGCTGGCCGGAATTTCAGATAACTCCAGCCGCTGGCAACGGGCTTACCGGTCTCAACCGGCCCCGTCAGCAGCTGACAATAAAGACACAACAACAGGAAAGGGTTCCCCCCATGTTCAAGAAAACTCTAATAAGCGTTGCCGTGGCGTCCACATTGGGGCTGACAGGCTGTTTAAGTGAT
>JBBQMX010000365.1:0-3141 GCA_038329375.1 Pseudomonadales bacterium
ATCGTGCTCAAAGTCGCTTTTTATCACCCGACAATCAGCGGATAAGACCTGTGAACGCGAAGTCCACTTCCGGTTTTCGGCCCGTAATGATGTCTGCAATGGCTGCGGCCGAACCACAGGAATGCGTCCATCCCAGGGTTCCATGCCCGGTATTCAGATACAGATTTCTGAAGTGACTCTTGCCAATATATGGCACGTTTGAGGGTGTGGTCGGCCTGAGGCCAGTCCAGAATGAAGCCTGATCCCAGTGTCCTGCCTCTGGCATAATTTCAGCGCTGCGTCGCACGATCGACTGACAGCGGGTCATATTGAGATCACGACTGTAACCGTTAAGTTCTGCAGTACCGGCTATCCGCATTTTGTCGCCGAGGCGTGAATACACCAATTTGTATTGGTCGTCCGTCAGGCTGACGTTAAAAGCAGCATCGGCGTTCCTGACCGGCACAGTAATGGAATAGCCCTTGGCAGGATATATATTTAGCGACAGCCCCAACGTTCTTGCCATCGGCGCACTGTAGCTGCCCATACTGAGCACATAACCGTCAGCGCGAAGGGTCTCATGAGCACCCTCACACACTGTGTGAACGCCCAAGATGGTGTCCCGGGTTTTATCGAACCCCACCACTTCTGTGCCATACCGGAATTCAACACCCGCCGTGGCGGCTTTCCCGGCCAGCGTCTGGGTGAATTTCCGGGCGTCACCAGACTCATCATCCGGGGTATAGGTTGCACCGGTAATGCGGTCCCGGATCGGCGCCAGCGCAGGTTCCAGTTCTAAGGCCCTGGCCGCATCGATCACCTGACGGTCACAGCCCAGCTCACGCATCTGGCGGGCGGGTTCCAGGGCACCCTGAAATTCAGCTTCGTCAGTGTAAAAGTGCAGGATGCCTTTTTCGAGATGGTCATATTCAACCCCGGTGTCCTTACGCAACGCCTGCAGACAGCTTCGGCTGTATGTACCCAGGTTCACCATTTGACGGATGTTGTGAGCAGTGCGGGCAGGCGTGCACTCCATCAGGAACCGCAGACCCCAGCGCCACTGGGCCGGGTCCAGGCGAAACCGGAATAACAACGGTGCATCGGGCTGGCTGAGCCATTTGAGTATTTTGAACGGCGCCGAGGGGTTTGCCCATGGCTCTGCATGAGACACCGAAATCTGGCCACCATTGGCATAACTGGTTTCAACTCCGGCTTTGTTCTGGCGGTCAACAACGGTCACGTCGTGGCCAGCCTGCTTCAAATACCATGCTGTTGTAATACCGACAACGCCCGCGCCCATAACCAGAATATGCATGCCTGCCCTCCACTTTTGGTAAAATTCGCACCTGCTTATTGTTCAGCCACCGGAACGGCGAACCGTCCAGCCTTTATCCTGAAGCAAGGGGACCAGCATGTCCCTCTGATCACCTTGTATTTCAATCACCCCGTCTTTCACCGTGCCACCGACGCCACATCGGGCCTTGAGTAACTTGGCGAAGGCCTTCAGTTCGTCTGTATTCAACGGCACGCCGGTCACCAGCGTGACGCCTTTTCCTTTACGGCCCTTGGTCTCGCGGCTTACCCGAACGACACCGTCACCAGTCGGTCGGGCAGACTGTCTGCAGGTACAGTCGTTAACGGGCTGACTGCAACCTGGGCACATACGGCCCTGCCCGGTTGAAAATACCAGGCCACCCTGGTTGCGGTTTTTCATACTGCAAGCTCTGTTTTTGGGTAAAATGCCCGGAAGTGGTGTTAGATTATTACTATAACAGCGTTCAGGAACCGATAAACAATGCCAGCAGCATAGCGAAGAAGCCGCGCTTGCGGCGTTTTGAGGCTAAAACAGATAAAACCGGTGGGTTAACGCCCTGCTCCTGGGCAGACTCCGTCTCCGGAAAATCGTCGATCAGCCCGGAACGATCCTCCGCCAGGATTTTTCGGGCCCGATACAGGTCGTCTTCCTGCACCTGCAGGCGAACACCACCAATGGCATTTGACAACATCCATTGCATGTTGACGGTGTACTCATCCGCCACAAAAGCATCGATTCCCTCGGATTCCAGACGCGACCTGTCCAGGTGCGCCTCAAAAGGCAACGAATACCGGCCAAGCGTTATCCAACTCACTGGCCGGGGCTCCCGATATCAGGCATCAGGTTTCAAACCCCTGGCGGATACTTGGCGAACATGTCAGCAATGACCTCATCAATCAGCTCCCTCCGATACTGCGGGCTCTGATCTTCGTTCAGATAGCGCTTGCTGGCGCCGCGCCATACGACCTGAGAAGTTCCGGAATCCACCAGTTCAACGACCAGTTTGCCTTCCTGGATTTCCCGCACCGGAGGCGCTGTAGAAAAGCCAAGTCCGAAAGCACCACGCCCGAGGCCAAGCCCGTACGACAGGCCCGTGGTATCAAGGCGGTCGATTTCTTCGACACGATACGACACCAGCAGATCCGCCTCGTCGGGCGCCACCTTCTCCATGGCCTTGCGATCAAGCTCACTCTCAACCGCGTTCTGAACGCGGGCGCCGTCAAGAGAAACGAAGCCGGAACCTTCCTTGTTGTCGGCAAAGGCCCAGGAATTATAATTACCGAATGCGGTTGCCGAATTGTAATCGGTCACCACATTGCTGGCGCAACCGGACAGTGTAATGAGCATCAGGGTGACCACTAGTAAACGCATGGCTGTTCTCACTCCAATTCAATGATTTATTAAGGAGCCTCTGAAAGCCAGAGGCGATCCAGGAGTTATTCAGAGGTTCCTCACACAGTATACGCACGGATTGTGGTTTATGAGGCATCCTGTCTACGCCGGGTGTCAAAACGGTAATCCGGTTTTTGAGCCTCTCCAACCCGATAGCTGTCGTCATGCTGGCCCGGTGAATACCGGCCAGCTTAGTGACACCACCAGCCCACCCCGCTGACCATTGGCCGCCGAGATAGTACCGTCATGAGCTTCCATGATGTCTTTGGCAATTGCCAGCCCAAGCCCCCAACCCTGCCCGCTACGGGCCACGTCGGCACGGTAAAACGGCTCGAAAAGCTTGGGGAGTATCTCCGCCGGTACTCCGGGACCGTTATCCGAGATATTACAGGTCAGGGTTCCAGTCCCGGCCGACAGCGTAATGCTGACCACCTGTCCCGGCGTGGTGTGGTCCA
>JBBQMX010000366.1:0-3141 GCA_038329375.1 Pseudomonadales bacterium
CAAGGCCGTTGGTGGTGACATTGATGTGCTGGTGGCAGGCGAAAACGTAGGTGGTGTTGCGGAAGCCGCCGCCAAGATTGAAGGCGTCAACAAGGTGCTGGTCGCCGACAACGCCGTTTACGGTCATTTTCTGGGTGAGAACCTGGGCGAATTGGTGGCTGAAGTCGGCAAGGACTACGGTCATATCTTCGCCGCTGCTGGCACCGTGGGTAAAGACTTCATGCCCCGCGTGGCGGCGCTGCTGGACGTTGCCCAGGTCTCCGACATCATGCGGGTAGAGTCAGAGGACACCTTTGTGCGTCCGATCTACGCGGGTAACGCGATTGCCACGGTCAAGAGCAGTGATGCCATCAAGGTGATTACGGTTCGGCCGACCGCTTTTGATCCGGTGGCCGGGGAAGGCGGTTCCGCCTCCGTGGAGACACTGGACATAGTGAAAGACGCCGGCCTGTCCACCTTCGTCGGTGAAGAACTGGCAAAGTCGGACCGTCCGGATCTGGCCAGCGCGGGCATCGTTATCTCTGGGGGTCGCGGCATGCAGAACGGCGAGAACTTCAAGATGCTGGAGCAGATTGCGGATCTGCTGGGCGCTGCGGTGGGTGCCTCCAGAGCCGCGGTCGACGCGGGCTTTGTACCCAATGACATGCAGGTTGGCCAGACCGGCAAGATTGTAGCGCCGGAACTGTACGTAGCAGTGGGTATCTCCGGTGCCATCCAGCACCTGGCCGGTATGTCTGATTCCAAGGTGATTGTGGCGATCAACAAAGATGAAGAAGCGCCAATCTTCCAGGTAGCGGACTACGGCCTGGTGGCCGACCTGTTCGAAGCCATACCGCAGTTCGAAGAAGAGTTAAAGAAAGTTATTTAATTAACTGATTTCAATTGAAAAGGCGCATTTTAGCGCCTTTTTTTGGTTTTTTTACGATACCGTAATGCTCACCTATCTTGGAGAATTGGTCATGGCAAAAGCCTCAGCCCGTCATCTTCTGGTTGCCGATGAAGCAACTTGCAACGAACTCAAAACCCGAATCGCGAATGGCGAGGATTTCGCTAAACTGGCGAGCGAGCACTCCAGCTGCCCGTCCGGCAAAAACGGTGGTGATCTGGGCGAATTTGGCCCCGGCCAGATGGTACCGGAATTTGATAAAGTCGTCTTTTCAGCGCCGGTAAACGAAGTACAGGGCCCGGTTAAAACCCAGTTCGGTTACCACCTGCTGGAGGTAACTGCACGGCAGGACTGATCAGAGTTAGCCGAAACGGTAGAACACCGGTTCGCCGTTTCGGCACCTCATTTCCGACACACTATTTTGATTTTTGCTGATTGTCGCTCACTATTCGTACCAGTTCATCCAATCTGCTTTGTACCTCGTCAAGCTTTCTTGCCATTTCATCCCGCTCATCATGAGCCTGCTGTGCCTGTTTGGCGTTCTTCTCTTCACTCATCACTTCAAGAATAGTACCTACCATCATGTTTAAAAAAACAAAAGCAGTTAAAAATATAAACGTCAGATAGTAAACCCAGCTCAACGGGTAGACTTCCATGGTGTCATACATGACGTCGGTCCAATCCTCAAAAGTCGCTACACGGAAGAGGGTCAGCATGGCTGCAGCGACGTCGCCCCAGAGGAATTCATCCACCTTGGCAAAAAACATCGACCCCATCGCAGCGTAGATGTAGAAAATGATAAACATCAGCAGCGCGATATAGCCCATGCGCGGGATGGCTTTCAGTAAGGAGTTGATCAGAAAACGCAGCTCGGGGACCACTGACACCAACCGCAATACCCGGAATACCCGCAACAGCCGTCCGAGAAGCACCGCTTCCGAGTTATCGAGAGGGATCAGGCTGCCGACCACCACCAGGGTGTCAAACAGATTCCAGCCATCCAGCAAAAACCGCTTCTTGCTGGGGCAAACGCTGAACCGGAACAAAATTTCGATAAGGAAGAAAATAGTGATGGCCAAATCCATCACAGCCAGCGTTTGGGAAAACAGCGGTGGCACATCGTAGGTTTTCGCACCGATGGTAAGAGCGGATAATACGATGATGGAAATGACAACGGTCTGAAAGATGGCGCTGGTTTCCAGTTGCCTCAGGTATTGCAACACGGAGGGCTGTGCGCTGGACGATGCCGGGGACATAATACGGTGAAGCTCCTGTGTGAAGGGCCAAAGAGTCAGGCGCTGATTGTAGAGTGACAGGGCAGGGAACAGAAGCAGTATAGTAAGATGGCGAGAGACACAACATGTCTTCAGGAAGGTTCGTTATCGCTTTTCTTCAACATATGACTGCGCCACTACAAAAGAGAACCACCAAGCAGTGACATACGTATTTGCGGCGCGCGGTCAATTCGGACCACAATGCCATCTTATTCCCTCCAAGACAGGATTCAGATAATGGTTTGGTTTAAAGCGTTTGTCAGCGGATTTCTGGCCACACTAATTTTCCACCAGGGCCTGTTTGCGGTCTTTTTCTATGCAGGCATTGTGTCTGCCGAGCCTTTTAATCTGTCTCCCGTTCCGCCGCTTGGTGTTCCCGCTGTGATCTCGGTGGCATTCTTTGGCGGGTTATGGGGTATGTTGCTGTGGGCCATTATCGGGCGAATGGGCACCGCGGGCTTCTGGTCACTGATGATCCTCCTGGGCGCCATCGGGCCTACCGTTGTTGCCATGCTGGTAGTCTTCCCCCTCAAAGGCATTGAACCCGACGCGCAAATGTGGATTGGCGGCGTGATTCTGAATGGTTTCTGGGGGCTGGGAGTGGCGGTGTTTCTCTCGATCATGGGCGCGCGGAGAAAAAGCATCTCGTCATTTTGAGAGCCGGTGATCCGAATTGAATAATGTTACTCATCCACAACGCTCGGATAAGGAAGACACATGAGCCAAAAATCTTTTGATATCGTTATATTCGGGGCCACCAGTTTTGTCGGCCAGATATTGAGCCGGTACTTGCTGGAAACGGGTGGTGTGGACGGGGAAGTCCGTTGGGCCATCGCGGGCAGGTCGGAAGGCAAACTTCTGAATCTTAAAACAGATCTCGGCATGGCGGCTGAAAATCTGTCCATTCTCACTGCTGATGCAGCCGATGAGGCCTCATTACGCGCTCTGTGTGAACAGACTCGCGTGGTGATTTCCACTGTA
>JBBQMX010000367.1:0-3124 GCA_038329375.1 Pseudomonadales bacterium
GGCTTTGCCCTGGGCATCTTTTTCGGTTTGCTCAGCATTAACAAGAAGTGGTTCCTGCGATGGCCAGCAACAGCGTATATCGAAATTTTCCGCGGTACGCCCATTCTTGTACAAGTGCTGTTTATCTTCTATGGGTTACCGGACCTGATCGGCGGCCCGATTGATCCGCTTGCGGCCGGTATTGCCGCCATTGCTCTCAACTCCGGGGCCTATATCTCCGAAGTGGTGAGGGGTGGTGTGCAGTCCATTGACAGGGGTCAGTCCGAAGCCGGTCTGTCGCTCGGGCTGTCGCGGCCACAGACCTTCTGGTCGATTGTCTGGCCCCAGGCGTTTCGACGCATGATTCCACCGCTGGGTAATCAGGCCATTGTCAGCATCAAGGACACGTCGCTATTTTCCGTTATCGGTGTCGGTGAATTGGTTCGCCAGGGCCAGGTCTACATTGCCAATACGTTTACCGCTTTTGAGGTTTATTTTGTGGTAGCTATCATGTATCTCTGCATCACCCTGTCCCTGTCACTGTTGCTGCGCTATGCCGAGCGACGCGGCCTGGCATCCACCTGAGGAAGGCGACTCCCATGACTGACATTGTTTCCATGCAGCGCCTTAACAAATATTTTGGCGACCTTCATGTACTGAAAGACATCGATCTGACCGTCAAGCAGGGCGAGGTCGTGGTTATCATCGGGGCCAGCGGCTCCGGGAAGTCAACGCTGATTCGCTGTGTAAATGGCCTCGAGGAGTATGAATCCGGGGAGCTAACGGTGACAGCGAAAAGCTGGCACCGAAGGGCAGCAGTCAGAAAGCCCTGGCGACCATCCGCAAGGAGGTTGGCATGGTGTTTCAGCAATTCAACCTGTTCCCCCATCTCACGGTACAGAAGAACATTATGCTGGCGCCGATGAAGGTGAAGGATGCGGCCAAGTCTGCTGCGGCAGAAACTGCTGTGCGGCTTCTTGAGCGGGTGGGCATTGGTAGCCAGGCTGACAAATACCCCAGTCAGCTTTCTGGCGGCCAGCAGCAACGGGTGGCCATTGCCCGGGCGCTGGCGATGGAACCCCGGCTGATGCTGTTCGATGAGCCCACCTCTGCGCTGGACCCGGAGATGATCGGGGAGGTGCTCGACGTGATGCGGGAGCTGGCCAAAGAGGGTATGACGATGATGGTGGTGACCCACGAGATGGGCTTTGCCCGGGAAGTGGCTGACCGCGTCATTTATATCCATGAGGGCCAGATTGTTGAGGAGGGCAAACCGGAAGATGTGTTTGATAACCCTCAGAATGAGCGGACCCAGTCGTTTTTGTCTCGGGTTTTGAAGCACTAGTCTTACTTTAAAGCATTTGCTGGGGTTGAGGTTGGGAGCATGCGCCAAGGCCAGCCCATGTTCTCCCAGACACGCCGTGGATACTTCCCTGTAGGCTCTCTGTTGCCATCCCTGGCAACAGAAGGTCTGGGAGAACATGGGCTGACCCTGGCTTCCCGGACTTTGGAAACACTTCGAAGACTCACTGCTATCACCTTTTTTCTACCCTGCCTTAAAGCACCTTTAACTGGAAAGTGCGAAGTTCAAACCCTTCGCTGTTAACCCTCTAACAGAAAATGGTTTACGACTGGCGCGCAGCTGCCACTCGCACGTATCATGGGCGCCCGGTAAAATACACCGTTTATTCCGTGAACAGACAGGAGAAGCCCCATGCGCAACGCCGATATTGTCGCTAGAGATCTGAAGTCGGTCTGGCACCCGTGTACCCAGATGAAGGACCACGAGAGCCTGCCACTGATCCCGATCAAGCGCGGGGAAGGCGTTTGGCTGGAGGACTTTGAGAATAATCGCTTCATCGATGCGGTCAGTTCCTGGTGGGTGAATCTGTTTGGCCACGCCAACCCCCGGATCAATGGGGCTATCCGGGATCAGATAGAACAATTGGAACATGTAATGCTGGCGGGTTTCAGCCATGAGCCGGTAGTGAACCTGTCGGAACGACTGATCGAGATTACGCCGGAAGGGCTGAACAAGTGTTTCTACGCCGACAATGGCTCCTCCGCCATCGAAGCCGCGTTGAAGATGAGTTATCACTATTGGAAAAACCACGGCAAACCCGCCAAGAAGAACTTCGTCAATCACAGCAACAGCTATCATGGCGAAACTGTTGGTGCTCTTGCGTTGGGTGATTTGGCGTTGTACAGGGACACGTATCAGCCTTTATTGATGGAGGTCATAACAGCGCCATCGCCGGATGCCTATAATCGCGAGCCCGGGGAGTCGGAAGAGGATTACGCCCTGCGCCAGTTTGAAGCCATGGAGAAAATCCTCGCAGAACAGCACGATGAAATCTGCGCGGTCATTGTAGAGCCGCTGATTCAGTGCGCCGGCTCCATGCGCATGCACCACCCGATCTACCACACGAAGTTGCGGGAAGCCTGCATACGCTATGGGGTGCATCTGATCGCCGATGAGATTGCGGTGGGGTTTGGCCGCACCGGTACTATGTTTGCCTGTGAGCAGGCCGGCATTACCCCGGATTTCATGTGCCTGTCGAAAGGCCTGACGGCGGGTTATCTGCCGCTATCAGTGGTGTTGACCACAGACAATGTTTACCAGGCTTTTTATGATGATTACGAAACCCTGCGGGCGTTTCTGCATTCTCACAGCTACACAGGCAATCCCATTGGTTGCGCCGTAGCGCTGGCGACGCTGGATATCTTCCGGGATGACAATGTGATCGAGAGCAACCGGGCTTTGTCGACTTGCATGGCGGATTCGGTGGCGCATCTGGTGGACCATCCCAACGTGGGGGATGTTCGCCAGTACGGGATGACCCTGGCCATCGAGATGGTGAAGGACAAAGCCAGCAAGACGCCCTTCCCCTGGCAGGAACGTCGCGGGTTGAAGGTATACCGGCATTCGCTGACCCGGCAGGCTCTGTTGCGACCACTGGGAAATGTGGTTTACTTCATGCCGCCCTATGTCATTACCGAGGAGCAGATCCGGCATCTGGCTCAGGTAGCAACGGAAGGCATTGAGATCGCCATCAAGGACTGAGTTATGCGCATTCCCAGAATATTTACGCCTGATCCGCTGGAAGCTGGCACCACGGTATATCTCGACGAGAATGCCGCCCAG
>JBBQMX010000368.1:0-3121 GCA_038329375.1 Pseudomonadales bacterium
TTGTCGCCATCAGTCAGGTCTCTGAAACCGAAGAAGACAGTGAGGAAGGCGAGTATCAGCTGACCGAGATTACCGAATATGTGCGTTTGGGTGCGCTGGCGGTATTCACCGAATTCAATCCGCCGGAAAAATCAGCAGCCGTCGAAAAAACCTTGCACTGAGTTTTAACATCTCGCAGGAGCAGACATGAATCAACTGATTCCTATCAAAGAATTTGCCGAACGTCGTCGTCGACTGATGGAGAACATGGCGCCGGGCAGTATCGCGATTGTACCGGCAGCGCCTGAGCGCACCCGGAATCGGGATGTGTTGCACCCGTTCCGCCAGGACAGTGATTTTCAATACCTGACCGGATTTGGCGAACCTGAGGCCGTGCTGGTGCTGATTCCGGGCCGGGAGCATGGAGAGTCGGTGCTGTTCTGTAAGGAGCGCAATCCGGAGAAAGAGCTTTGGGACGGTTTTCTGGTCGGGCCCGATGGTGCAATCGAGCAATATGGGGTCGACGACGGCTTTCCGATTGTTGATATCGACGACATCCTGCCCGGTATGATCGAGGGCCGGAGCCGGCTTTATTACCCGCTTGGCAAAGACCAGGCCTTCGACGCCCAGGTTATGGGCTGGGTGAAAGTTATCCGCAGCAAGGTGCGCTCCGGAGCTCAGCCCCCGGGCGAATTCGTGGCATTGGAACACATGCTGCATGATCTCCGGCTGTATAAAAGTGCCAATGAGATTAAAGTGATGGCGAAGGCCGGCGAGATCAGTGCCGAAGCTCATTGCCGGGCCATGAAACGAGCGCGAAAAGGTGGTTTTGAATACAATCTGGAAGCTGAGCTGATCCATACCTTCATGGAGCACGGCGCGCGCTCCACGGCTTACCCCTCCATTGTGGGCAGCGGAACCAATGGCTGCATCCTGCACTACATCGAAAACAGCTCTGCCTTGAAGGATGGCGATCTGGTACTGATCGACGCTGGCTGCGAGCTGGAATGTTACGCCTCTGACATCACCCGAACGTTTCCGGTCAGCGGTAAATTCAGCCCGGAACAGCGGGCGCTCTACGAAGTGGTTTTGGCCGCCCAGTACGCCGCCATCGAAGCGGTTCATCCGGACAACCACTGGAACAAGCCCCATGAAGCCGCGCTGAACGTGCTGGTGCATGGCCTCATTGAACTTGGCCTGCTCACCGGTACTGTGGAACAAGCCATTGAGGATGAGGCATATAAGCCGTTTTTCATGCACCGCACCGGGCACTGGCTTGGCATGGATGTCCATGACGTCGGCGACTACAAAATCGGAGATGCCTGGCGTCAGCTGGAACCAGGCATGGTCCTGACGGTTGAGCCGGGCCTGTATATTGCTGTGGGTAACACTTCAGTTGACGAGAAGTGGCGAGGTATCGGCATCCGCATCGAGGATGATGTGGTGGTAACCCGGGAAGGCTGCCGCGTGTTGTCCGCTGCGGTGCCTAAAACCATTGATGATATCGAAGCCCTGATGGCGAGCTGAACGTGAATGCCTCCACGATTGAGCATGGCGCCAGCCTTGATACCGACATTGTAATTGCTGGCGGTGGCCTGGCTGGTGCCACGTTGGCACTGACTATCGCCAGGATGTTGCCGCAACTGCGCGTCACCGTGGTGGAGGCCTTTCCGCTTTCGCCTGAGGACCTGCCGGAAAGCTACCAGCCCAGCTATGATGCCCGCTCCACCGCACTGGCCTGGGGGTCGAGGCTGATTTTTGAAGAGTTGGGCTTGTGGCAGCGGTTGTCGGAATACGCTACACCTATTCGTCATATCCATGTTTCGGACCGCGGCCGCTTCGGCGCGACCCATTTGCATGCGGAAGACCACCGCCAGGATGCCCTGGGCTATGTGGTGGATAATCGCTGGATGGGGCTCAGCCTGATGCGGGAATTGTCGCAGACGGAAGTCAACTGGCAGGCCCCCGCTGAAGTAGTCGGCATGAGCCAGCGTGCGCACGGTATCACCGTGAACATGCGTCATGGTGAGACTGGGACTGAGAGCGAGCTGTCAGCGCAATGTCTGGTGGTTGCTGACGGTGGACGCTCCGGGTTGCGAGAAAAACTCGGCTTCAGAGTAGATCAGCAGAGTTATGGCCAGAATGCTCTGGTGGCGAACGTCACGACATCGGAAAGTCATCAGTTCACGGCTTATGAGCGCTTTACTGACGAGGGGCCCATGGCATTGCTGCCGCAAGGCTCCGGCACAAAGGCAGACAATACCGCAGCACTGGTCTGGACTCTCGATGATGTCGCGCTCAACGACTTGCTCGCGCTTGATGGTGCGGGCAAATGTCAGCAGTTGCAGCAACGCTTCGGCTGGCGGCTCGGACGCTTTACCCGTATCGGCCAGTGTAACCACTATCCCCTGACGTTAACCACCGTCCACGAATCCGTGCAACCTGGCGTCGTACTGGTAGGGAATGCGGCGCATACGCTCCATCCGGTGGCGGGTCAGGGGTTTAACCTGGCGCTGCGGGGCCTGATGGCGCTGGTAGAACAATTCCGGCTGGCGACAGAGCAGAATCTTAGTCTGGGTGATCTGCGGCTGCTTCGGCATTATCAGGACAATCACCGTAGTGACTGGCAACAAACGGTCCGGTTCTCGGACACACTGATTCAACTGTTTGGCCACCGGTTACCCGCTATTGCGGTGGCAAGGGATCTCGGTCTGGTAGGTCTGGGGTTGTTGCCCGGGGCCAAACACTGGTTCGGCCGCAAGGCCATGGGGTTGGGAGGGCGTCGAGCAATAATCCGGCCTTCCGGTACTGCGCCAGTGGGTAACGTCCATCATGAGTGATTCACAAAGCTTCGATATTCTGGTGGTAGGTGGCGGCATGACCGGCTCGGCCCTGGCTCTGGGACTCTCCAGGCAGGGCTGGAAAACCGCGTTGGTGGAGAGCGGCAGCGCAGTCTCCGCCAGGGCAGATTCCGCCCCCGCAAGTACGGTGAATGATTTTGAGTCCCGGGTAAGCGCTATCTCGGTTGCCAGCGAGGCCTTGCTTGAGGACCTGGATGTATGGGCCTGTATCGCCAGCCATCGTCACTGCCCTTACCAGACCATGACGGTCTGGGACGCTGACGGTACTGGCAGCATCCACT
>JBBQMX010000369.1:0-3113 GCA_038329375.1 Pseudomonadales bacterium
CTACGTCATTATCAATCTGGTAGGCTCGGCGCTTTTCCTGCTGGCGCTTGGCATCCTTTATGGTCTTGCCGGCACACTGAACATGGCAGACCTGGCCCATGTGATTGCCAATGCCCCGAAGGCCGACCTGCCCTTACTGAAAGCCGCTTCGCTGCTGCTGATGGTGGTATTCGGGATCAAGGCCGCCCTGTTGCCACTACTGTTCTGGCTGCCAAGGGCTTATTCCGCTGCCAGTGCGCCGGTGGCTGCGCTGTTCGCCATCATGACCAAAGTGGGTTTTTACGCCATGGTGCGGGTCTTTCTGGTGGTTTTCGGTCTGGATGAGGCGGCGCCAGCCAATGACACAGTCATGGCTTGGCTCTGGCCTACGGCGCTGATCACACTGACGCTTGGCGGTATTGGTGTGCTGGGCGCGGCCAGCCTGCGGACACTGGCTGCCTATATGGTGATTGTGTCCGTGGGGATACTGCTGGCGGCCCTCTCCCGCAATGACGAACAACTGCTTGCGGCCAGTCTGTTTTACCTGCTTCACAGTACCTGTATGACGGCCGTGTTCTTCCTGTTGGCGGACCTGATCGGGCGTTACCGTGACGACGGTTACGACCGTTTCTCGGTCATCTCGCCGCTGTCCCACCGCTGGGTTCTGGGCAGCGTGTTTGTGGTGGCGGCCGCCAGTATGGCAAGCCTGCCGCCCTTCAGCGGATTTGTCAGCAAAGCGTGGATTCTGCAATCGTCTTCCCGGCTGCCAGACTATCTCTGGCTGTGGGCCGCCATTCTAATTTCCGGCCTGTTGATCATCGCCGCCTTGAGCAGGGCCGGTTCGGGCTGGTTCTGGCGGCCGGCGGAGCAGTCAGCCACCAAAGCCCGCGCCCCAGCCAAAACTCAGAGACTGGATCATGCCCGCACTGCCACCGTCTGTATGATGATAGCCATCAGTATCGTGCTCGCGCTTTTTGCCCAGCCGGTGATAGATTATCTGGAGGCCGCGGCCAAGCTGGTTTACCAACCCTCAGGTTACGTCAACGCGGTGCTGGGCGACTACGTTCGCCAGAGCGGGGAGGTCATTGAATGAACCGTAGTGAATTCTTGTTGCCAAGGCCATTGTTCTCACTGTTTCTGGCATTGCTCTGGTTGTTGATGGTCAACAGTTTCTCGGTGGCTCACATGCTGCTAGGGCTGGCCCTGGGCGTATTCATCCCTTTTATCACTCGAGCATTCTGGCCGGAACAGGCAAAGGTGCGCTATCTGCTACCTCTACTCAGGTACTTTCTGGTTTTGATGGTCGATATCGTGAGTTCGAATCTGATCGTAGCCAGACGGATCCTCTGGTACCCCGACCGGTTAACGCCCGGCTTTGTCACCTATCCCCTCGATCTGGATGACGACTTTGCCGTGACCATCCTGGCCAGTACCATCTCACTGACGCCGGGCACTGTGTCTGCCCACTACGACAGCGAAGCCGGCACGCTGCTGATTCATGCCCTGCATGTCACCGATGAGGAGGAGTTGGTGCGGCAGATCAAAGAACGCTATGAACGGCCGTTAAAGGAGATATTCCAGTGATTGCCACCGTGATTCCATTCGTGATCGGACTGTTCTGCATCGCTGTCTTGTTAAACCTTTACCGACTGGCTATCGGGCCCGACATTGTCGACCGGATTCTTGCCCTCGACACTCTGATGATCAACAGTATTGCCCTGATTGTGCTGGCAGACATCCAGATGTCCCTGGGCATCCTGTTCGAGGCGGCCCTGCTACTTGCGCTGATGGGATTCGTCGGTACCGTGGCCATGACCAAGTACCTGCTGAGGGGGGATGTGATCGAATGAGCGCTTCAGAGATGCCACTGCTTTTGGAACTGATCATCACCTTCTTCCTGGTGACCGGGGCCATAGTAGCGCTAATCGGTTCCATCGGTCTGGCGCGGCTGAAAGATTTTTATATGCGCCTGCATGGTCCCACCAAAGCCAGCACACTCGGCGTAGGCTGTATACTGGTGGCATCACTGTTGTATTTCAGTTTCCTGAAAGGCGGGTTGTCGGTACATGAGGCGCTGGTTGCCCTGTTTCTGTTTGTGACAGCACCGGTCAGCGCCCACATGATGGCCAAGGCAGCGCTACACCGGAAGCTGAGGTGCTCCTCCAGAACCCGCACTGGGCCGCCGGATCAGTGACCGCCAGGAAGGCTTCGGCTTCGGCCGCGCCGCCGGTAGCCCGGGTCTGACAACAACCCTGTTCTGCAACGCCCGGGAAAATTCGACAAGGCACATTGGGATAAATAAAAAAATAAATCTGTCCCGGTTTTCGTCCGTCCCGGTTTTCGTCCTACATAGGCCAGTGCAGCTGGAGGTTGCCACCGCCAAAGGCGGCTTTGTGAAGGTAGAAAGTAGGGGCGAGCGTGAGCACTGCGTTGTCCTGTTGCGCGAGCAGTATCTCGAATGGCAGCGCAAGTTTGCCTGTGAAACCCCGATAGTTGTCGTCGTCACTTTTCGAGTAGGACTGGTTAATGCTTGCGGCGCCCAGGTAGACCGCAGGCCGCAGAGTAACGGCCTGCGCCAGTGGTAACCTGAAACGCCCTGACAGCTTGGGCTCTTTTCGATGAATATCGGCAATTTCATCCAGATTGCGGCCGGTATACCCCTGTTCCCTGAGATAGAAGTAATGAAGTCCGATGCCAGGTCGCAAGCGGTGGTTGCCATAGACGGCTTCGGCTTCAATCCTGATATGGTCGCGCCTGGTAGGCAGGCTATCCGCGAGTTCGTCCAGTTCGTATCGGCGGCGGGTATGTTCGCCGCTCAGGGCCATCCGAAGCTGCCAATGGTCGCGCCGGTACTGATGGCTCAGGGCACCCCTGACGGTTTCGCTTTCCACGATCAGGCCTTCGTCTCGGCTGTTAAAAGTGGAGCGCGGTGAGTAAGTGACGGAAGCGGTAGTGCCGCTCTGCTGTTGCCTGGCAGGCCGATGCCACTGGAGGAAAAAGCTTTGGGCAGGGTCCACAAACGCATCGTCGCTACGGGTCTTGTCGTTGAAGAAGAGGTCGGGGCAGATGGCCACCACGTCGTCCGGCCCGGCGTCGGCCGCGATGGCCTCGGCGAACTCCTCACCCATGGTGCG
>JBBQMX010000370.1:0-3103 GCA_038329375.1 Pseudomonadales bacterium
GAAATGACCGGGGTATCTCGATTTTTATGAGATTGCTGGGTTTGGCGTACACCCAATCCCAGGGCCATCTGCGCAAATTTCTTGAGCAGGAATACAGTCAGCCATTTGGCCGCTTCATGCGTTTGTTGAAGGAAGCCACGCCGCTGCTCACCGCGGTGGACCGTTACTGGCGTATTCAGTTCATGCTGGGTGCCACCGCCTTCACGATGTCCAGCAGTGATGCGCTGCGGGATATTCTCCAGAACAAATTGGGCGTTGAGACCACCGTGCAGGAAATTGTTGCCCGTCTGGTGCCTTTTCTTGCGGCCGGAATGCAGGCCACCGACCCCATGCAATTGTCGGTTAGCAAACCCTCGGTTGCCTGACTTCCGCCGGTCGGTTACGCTCTTGTCCGCAAACCATAGGTAACGCAACGAGAGCTGCAGTCATGCTACCCGACGCCGACTACTTTCCCCGGATCGAAATAGACCTTTCTACGCAGAAGCTGCAATTATTTGATGCGCCTGGCGCGCCGCCTCGCGTGTACCCGGTTTCGTCAGCGCTAAAAGGCCCGGGTGAACGTCAAGATTCCGGTTGTACCCCCATGGGCAGGCATTATATCCGCGCCTGCATAGGTGCTGGCCTGCCCATAGGTAGCGTATTTGTAGCGCGACGTCCGACCGGTGAGATCCATTCTGCCGACCTTGCCCGCCAGCACCCCCATCGTGACTGGATTCTGACCCGTGTGCTCTGGTTGTGTGGACGGGAACCCGGACGTAACCGAGGTGTGGGTGTCGACAGTTTTCGCCGTTTTATCTATATCCATGGGACCCCCGATACCGAGCCCATGGGGAAGCCGATGTCACACGGGTGTATCCGCATGCGAAACGCGGATGTGCGTGATCTGTTCGACCGTGTAACTGCCGGCGTACCGGTGAATATCTTCAACCACTTCGATGCTGCCTGAACAGCCAGCTTATAGCGAAATCCGAGGACACTAATGAACGAGCAATTACCGGCAACGCTGATGGGCTGGATCCAAAACTGGAACATTTTGTCGGAAGGCATGCGGGCCAGCATCGGTATATTTGCCCTGGTACTGCTGACGGCGATCGTCGCGTTCATTGCGAGCAGGATTATCTTTCGGCTCGAGAAGAAATGCCGGGGCACCACCAACCTCTGGGACGATGCCTTTCTGCATGCGGCGCGAAAACCTGTAATCGGGTTTGTCTGGTTACAGGGCGTGTTCTGGGCGGCTGAAATTGCTTACCGCTATTCTGAAGCGGAAGTGTTCTCTTATAATGACAACGTTCTTGAGTTCGGATTCATCTGGCTGATGGTCTGGACCTTGCTCGGGGTGATCAAGGAAGCCGAAAAAATCCTGGCGTCCCCGGTCAAAATGAAAAAGCCGATGGATTACACCACGGTTAACGCCATCAGCAAGCTTATCCGGGCGGTGGTTCTGATTACCGCCGTGCTGATTGCGTTGCAATCCCTTGGATACAGTATTTCCGGTGTGCTCGCCTTTGGTGGCGTCGGTGGTATTGCCATTGGTTTCGCCGCCAAGGACCTGCTGGCCAACTTTTTTGGCGGCTTTGTTATTCACATGGACCGGCCTTTTAAAGTAGGGGACTGGGTTCGCTCACCGGACCGGAACATTGAGGGTACCGTTGAGCACATTGGCTGGCGGATCACCACCGTGAGAACCTTTGATAAACGGCCGCTATATATACCGAACGCAATCTTCACCACCGTTGCTGTCGAAAACCCGTCGCGAATGACCAACCGCAGGATATCGGAGACCATTGGTATCCGGTATGCCGATGTCAGTCAGATGGCAACGATTGTAGATGATATCCGCGAAATGCTGGTTTCCCACGAAGACATCGATCCCAATCAGACTCTGATCGTCAACTTCCTGAGTTTCAATGCGTCGTCGCTGGACATCATGGTGTATACGTTTACTAAAACGACGAATTGGGTCGAGTTTCATAAGGTCAAACAGGATGTATTGCTCAAAATCAGTGACATCATCGAAGGCTTTGATGCAGAAGTGGCCTTCCCGACTCGTACACTGCATTTGCCCGACGGTGTTCGGGTAGCTGCGAAGGACGCAGGCCGCGCCCGTGAGGATGGCGATCAGTCCGGAAGTCATGCTGATGACGAGCGAGCGGCCCCCGAAGAGACCTCCTCTGTGACGGACTCAGCAGCTTCCGTTCATACTGAACACGGTGCCGGAGAGGCAGATTAATGGCTATTGAAACCTCATCAAAGGGTAATGTTGTCGGTATTATCGGCGGCACCGGGCTGACGACTCTGTCGGGGCTGGAGATCAGCGGCGAGAAAGCAGTTGAGACGCCCTGGGGTCAGCCTTCGGCGCCGCTGGTATTAGGAAGCTTGCACGGTCAGTCGGTGGTGTTCCTGGCCAGGCACGGCCATCCTCACAGCATTCCGCCCCATCAGGTCAATTATCGGGCAAATATGTGGGCTCTTCAGCAAGCTGGCGTTAACACTGTGATCGGGGTCAATGCGGTGGGAGGCATTCATCCGGATATGGTGCCTGCTCATATTGTCGTCCCTGACCAGCTTATTGACTACACCTGGGGGCGGGCACACACTTTTTTTGAGGACGGTGCTGGCAGCGTTACCCATATCGACTTCACGTTTCCCTATACCGATGTTGTTCGTCGCGCACTGATTCAGGCGGCCAAAGCACTGGGTCTGGCCCATTCCGATGTTGGTGTCTATGCCGCAACTCAGGGGCCGAGGCTGGAAACCGCTGCAGAAGTACTAAGGCTCGAGCGGGATGGTTGTGATATTGTCGGAATGACCGGTATGCCGGAGGCAGCGCTGGCGGCCGAGCTGAACATGAGTTACGGCTGCCTGGGGCTTGTGGTGAACTGGGCCGCTGGCAAATCCGCTCACATCATAACAATGGAAGAGATTGAAGCGGCCATCGATCAGGGCATGGCCAGTGTCAGAGCGGTTCTCGAACAGGCAGTCAGTTCACTGGGGCGTTAGATTTCTCGGCACTTTCGATCTTTTTAAAGAAGATCAGTACGCCAAGGGTAGGGGAGTCCATAAAATGGATTTCTTCGCTGCGCATTCGTCGTGTTTCGCGAAT
>JBBQMX010000371.1:0-3102 GCA_038329375.1 Pseudomonadales bacterium
AGGAACTGTCTTTGCTGCTTTTGCATACGCTGATGCAGAGCGGCCAGTCGTGCACACAGGTTGGTCAGTTCAGCCGGCTCATCCAGTGCATCATCCAGAGCTTTAATATCACGAATGGCTTCCAGACCACCCAAACGGAAACCCAGCCAGGCACCCGCGCTCAGGCCCTGGCTCGCTGCACTCATGGCAAGACCGTGGCCGCTGCCAGTGACGGATTGCTCCCGACGGGAACGAACCTGGGCAATCATTTCACGAATACGACCCTGTTCATCAAACCGGGCACCGCTGAATACGTCTTTCAGTAACCGGGTCAGTGCCTCCCGGTTACGGGCCAGCGCTTTACCGTTCAATACCAGAAAGCCGGACAGACTCTGGACATCATCGATTCGACCACGCGCTGACACGAACGCCGAAATGCCACCAGACTCAGCCGTGATCCGGTCCTGCATCTGAAGGTAGTCGAGCTCACCGCAGCCCACGTCCGTCAGGCAGGTCGTGTAGAGCGGCAGTAACAAAAGCTCGTCATCGGTCATCGCCGGCAGCGGCAAAATGACCTGTTCATAGACCAGGCCGTTGGTGCCCTGGGCGTAGAGTGCAGCGGAAATATCGCCGGCGTATCGCGCCTCCGGTTCCGGTAATTTCAGTGGAACGTCGGTCAGATCCACTTTTGGCAGAATAGAATCGTCGTCTTTACGCTGCTGGCGATCTTCCAGGGCCTTCGCACGATCAACGATCTGTGCGGTTTCCTCCGCTGTCAATTTTGCTTTTTTGGCAGCCAACGCAGCTTTAATCGCGGCCTGCCGGCGCTGTTCGAGCTTGTCATCCGGGCGCAGCGTAAGCGTCACCCGGTGAGGGTTGTCCACCAGGTTGCGCCGGATCAGCTCCGGAATGTAATCGGGATCCCGAATTTTCTCGCGCATTTCCGCCAGCACCGGATCCAGGTCAAGCAGTGCAACCGGATCTCCCCCGTGCACCATCGGCGATATGGCGGTCATGATCAGTTGCAAACCATAGGGCATGCCATCTCCGGAGATCTCACGCTGGTGCAACTCAAGCTGGTGCAGGATGGCTTCAAGACGCTCCTGACTGACACCTTCTTTCACGACAGTAAGCAGTGTCTGCTCGATCAATGCTTCAAGCTCAGCCTGTTTTTCGGGCTCAGTGCCTTCGATGCCGCACACGAACGTCATCTCGCGGTTGGAATCTTCCAGGCCACACAAAGGTGACGGCGAATGTCCGATATCGGTGGTTTCAAGCGCGCGCATCAAAGGTGAGGCGCTGTTCTCCAGCAATACGCTGGCCAGCAACTGGCCTTCGAGATTGCTCTGTAAATCAAAACTGTGGCCCAATAACCAACCCATCACAATATGGGTTTTCTGCTCCGTGGACTCACCTTCGTTCACTCCGTAGCCCTGCTCCACCCGGACCGGCGCAAACAGGCGCTTCTCGTCCCGAACGGGCAGGTCAATATCAAGCCGGTCAAACCGTGACAGAGCCAGCGACTCGAACTTTTCATGGTGCTCGTGGGCCGAAATGTTGCCATAGGTGGCAAAGGTCGCATTGCTCGGATGGTAATGGTGGCGATAGAACGCCAGCAAATCATCATACTCGAGATCAACAATATGATCTGGCTCGCCGCCGCTGTTGTAGTGGTAGGTGGTGGTCGGGAACAGGTGGCTCGAGAGGTTCTGCCACAGCTGCGAAGTGGCAGAACTCATCGCGCCTTTCATCTCATTATAAACAACGCCCCGATAAACCAGCGGCGACTGCGGGTCATCCGGCTTCTCGAACTCAAGCCTATGGCCCTCCTGGGCAAAGTCCAACGGATCTAGGCTGGAAAAAAATACTGACTCCAGATAGACCGACAGCAAATTATCAAAATCCTTGCGGTTCTTGCTGGCAAACGGATAGGCCGTCCAATCGCTGCTGGTGAACGCATTCATAAAGGTGTTCAGGGACCGCCGGATCATCATGAAAAACGGATCACGAACCTGGAATTTCTCACTGCCACAAAGTGCCGTATGCTCGAGGATATGAGCAACGCCGGTAGAATCCATCGGGAAGGTACGGAGTGCAACAAAAAATACGTTCTCGTCGTTGTCAGCAGCCATGTGAAGATGCTGCGCACCGGTTTTGCGATGGCGATACTCCTCAACCGTAACGTTCAGAGTCGCAATCCGGTGACTGCGTAATTTCTCAAACGCCGGATGAACACCGCTTTCGCTGACTGCTGTCATTAATACACTCCGTCTTTCTATAGTTAAGGTATGTAGGTTAACACGTTGTATCGATTATCATGCAGATATGCCGTTTGACGCTCAACTACAATAACGCGTCGAACAACCTACTCAATGCCGGGAAAAGCCGACCATTATGACAACCGATATCCCTGATGCCGCGCTAGCTGCTTCCGACCCGAAATCCGAACCCGCGCAACACTCTCATACTGCCAGTACAACACTACCGGAAACCAGGCTACATCAACACGGCATTTCGGCGTATTGGCTCGAGCGCCGCGATTACCTCACCCGCGTTCGGAAGTTACCGGAACTGCGTCAGCGGTTTTGGCGCGCCATCGCCGTTTATACGTTACGCAGGACACTTTGGTCGTTCGGATTTTTCCCGGTTTTTATTGCTTTTTGGGTACCGCTGGTATTGTACAGCTTCAACCCGGTGGTAATGATCAATGCCCTGATGCCAGCTCTGGAATCGTTTGTGGGTGCCAATCCTGAAGTGCAGGCCAACACCATCAATAGTCTTGTAGTTACCTGGTTGTCGGTCGGTTTTTTCTTCCTGATCTTTGACTTTGTGCTGACGCCCTTCAAATCACCCTACCAGTACGAAGCGGATGTTCACATGCGGTCCTGGGAGCAGCTCAACCATGATCGGCTTTCGAACACATTGTGACGGTGCCTGCGATCGTGGTTAGCGCTGATCAATTCCCTGATTGCTACCCCGACGACTGGCAAGCCTTGCGCCAATCACCCAGTGTATCCACATCCAGTTCAGCGCCCGGCAGGCTGATGCGCGCGGCACCCTCGGCGGTTAGCACGCCGGTGGCACCCCGATCACCTTCCAGGTCCGACATCTGAGCCCATAATG
>JBBQMX010000372.1:0-3097 GCA_038329375.1 Pseudomonadales bacterium
TGCTGGCAACGCACTTCGTCTACGTGATCTTCGTTGTGAGCGGGTTATTGTTTGTTGTACTGGGAGGCATCTTTGGCTGGGTCTGGGTACGGAATCCTGGTTTTCGATACCTTCACTTAGGCGCGATAGGCATAGTTGTCTTGCAATCCTGGTTGGGCCTGACCTGCCCTTTGACCTCCTGGGAAGTGGAACTGCGGGCCAAGGCAGGTGATCCGACTTATACCGGCTCATTTGTCGCCCATTGGCTCAATGAGCTTTTGTACTATGAAGGCCCGGAGTGGATTTTCATTCTCGCCTATTCGATTTTCGGTGCGGCCGTAGTCGCGAGCTGGTACTACGTCAGACCCAGAAGGTAGAACTAGTTAGCCAGGGCTGAACGCGAAACGATCGTATTCATGTAGATTGAACAGTGCGCGGGTGCAGCGGTACCGCGCAATGAAGCGCTTCACCAATCGTTGCGACGGCTGATTGAGAGCCTTGGTCATGCTGATGAATATACTGTTCATATCAATCGTACTGGCAGCTTTGGCGCTCTCGGCCTGGCGGTGGTTTGATCACCGCGCCGATCGTGAGGCCATGAATCGCCTTGCTGCAACACAGCCGACAGGGCCCGCCTGTTTTGATCCCGCCATGCTTGCCGATTTACCGGAACCAGCCCGACGGTATTTTCTCTACTCGATTGAACCCGGTACGCCGCTCTGTACGGTAGCCAATATCACCATGTCGGGACAGTTCGGAATGGGGACAATGGCTGACCCAAAATATCTCGACATGACCGCGACGCAGACCCTCGCTATGCCTGCGGGCTTTGTCTGGAAAATGAAGGCGAAGCGTGGTGTGATGCGTCTGTCCGGCTCGGACAGCGAGCGCTGGACGCGATTCTGGCTGATGGGGATGTTGCCGGTGGCACGGTTGGGGGGTGACCCGGACCACTCGCGTTCGGCGTTTGGACGCTACGTGGCCGAAGCCGTGTTCTGGACACCGGCTGCGATGTTGCCAGGTCCGGATGTTCGTTGGGAGCCGTTGGATACTGATTGCGCCCGCGTTACCGTTCGCTATCAGGGTCACTCGCAATCCGTCGATGTCACGGTTGCGCGGGATGGTCAGCCGACCCAGGTCCGCTTTGAACGATGGAGCAATGCCAATCCGGAGAAAATACACCGGCTGCAGCCGTTCGGGGGTTACCTTTCAGCCTTTCGAATCTTCGCTGGCTTCCGTTTGCCCACACATGTGGAGGCCGGGAACCATTTCGGCACTGATGAGTACTTTCCGTTTTTCGTGGCGGACGTGACAGATATCGAATTTCCTCATGAGTGATGACCGCCAACGAGTCACCGGGCTGCGTCAACGTGATCTGTTTGTGTTCTTTGCGATGGCCTTTTTGATCGCCTGGGGTATCCTAGGTTTCTATATCTTCGCCTCGGAGACGATGGTCCGGCTGTTCGGGCAGCTCACTGGCGAACACCCACTGTTCTACCTCGCGGTTTACGCACCGGCCGTTGCGGCGTTGTCTCTGGTTCTCTGCCGGCAGGGTATCGGGGGCACGCGACGCTTTCTCTCCCGGCTGCTGCTGTGGCGGTCGTCGATCCACTGGTATGTCCTGATGATCGTCATCGTGCCGTTGGTATTCTATGTCTCGGCCCTGTTCAAGAATGGCGCTTAAGATTCGCTGTTTCCTTTTGCATCGGTACCGTCCTATTTACTGGCGCTGTTCCTGATGGCCATAAAGGGACCGATTGAGGAAATCGGCTGGCGCGGGCTGGCGCTGCCCATGCTCCAGCGTCGCATTACGCCCATCTGGGCGGCGCTGCTGCTGGGCGTCAACTGGGCAACCTGGCATTTTCCGGCCTTTCTGCTCAGCGGCACGCCACAAAGCGCCTGGTCGTTTACGCCATTTTTCGTGGGCGCCGTCGCTTTGAGCGTTATCGTGACGCCGCTGTATAACAGTTCACGCGGCAGCATCCTGCTCCCTGCCTTATTTCATCTGCAGTTGATCAACCCCCTGTGGCCGGATGCACAACCCTACGATACCTGGCTATTCGTGGTGCTCGCGGCAGTTGTGGTGTGGCTCAACCGGGATGCGATGTTCTCGCGCCAAGGCACCATTACGGAGGTAGTTCCGAGATGAAATCGCTGTTGTGAGTTGCGTCACTGTCAAGAAGGGACGTGAGTGCATTGGCAGGACCTTCGGCGTGGCTCGCCAAGTATAAAGACTGATTTCCGCTCAAGTAATGGAAAGCCGAGGTCAATCTTGCGCTGAGTTTTCCCCTCACGTCGCTCTGAAAGTATCTGCCCCGGTCTTATTGCTTAATCGAACAGGCTCATACGCTTCATGACGTTATCGCGCTTGATCTTCCAATGGAACATCGCACCAGTCACATGCAGCACCACCAAAGCCAAAATAATCCAGCCTAGCCATTCATGCAGCATAAAAAGCAGTTCAGAGAGCTGTTCACGCTCACCAATGAACCCTGGCAAATGCCAGTGGAAAAATTCCACCGGGAAGCCGCCGCTTGCTGTAGCTGCCCAGCCGATTAACGGCATGATAATCAGCGCTAAATAGAGCAAATGATGGACGCTGGTACTGACGACCCTCTGGAAGGCAGTCAAGGGCGGTACATGGTCTGGCACCACAAAGGCCAGGCGGGTAATGACACGCAGTGTCATTAGCATCAAGATCAATACACCCAGCGTCTTATGGCTGGTATATAGCAGGTTAGTTAGCGTTTTGCCTACCAGAGCGACGGCACCATCAAAACCCAGAAAGCCCAACGTCAAGCCGCTGGCAAGGGAGAGCAAAACCGCGCCAGCCACCAGCCAGTGGAGTACCCGGTGAGGGTAGACATAGCGTTCCTGTTCGTGCATACGGCGCTCCTCGCAACAATTCTTTACAGTTTAGTTTAGTCAACAAAACTGCCTTGCGCTGATCCTTGACCAGTTGACCACTACAGATTGCACAGTCAGCGACACTAAGCATACCCTATGTTACGCGGACGACTCCCGAATTACAGCTTTTTGCCCAGTGCTCGACATCTACCTCTTTGGGCACGAAAACCGGAACAGCGAGCGCTGGACGCGATTTTGGCTGATGGCCCGC
>JBBQMX010000373.1:0-3092 GCA_038329375.1 Pseudomonadales bacterium
GGGATTGGTCTGATGCTGGGGTTTTAGCCCGTACCGGCTAAGGTGTGGTTGGTGGTCGAGCTGATGGATATGCGCCTGGGCATCGACGGCCTTTCTTCGCGCATTCAGTAGTCGCTGGGGCGCTCGCCCTGCGACGGTACGCGCGTCAGAATGGTAGCGTCAGCAAACCACATAGCAGGCTGCAGAGCGTCAGTGAAATCAGCGAGAACTTCAGGCTCCACTCATAAGAAGCCTGGTAGGCGCTATATCCAGTGCAACGCTCCAGCAGCAGGAAATTGGCCGAATAGGGCGTGCCGGCAATGGTAATGCCCCAGCCGGTGATAATACCAAGACCCAGACCGAGCAGACCGCAGTCGGGCCAGATTGGCCCGAGAATACTGCCGGAAAGAGTTCCAGAAATGATCGGATTTACACCCCCTGAATAAAAATGGCGAGTGGAATTAAAGATAAAGTGGTGATCCTCGGAATGGGCTGCAGCAAGTTTGGTGAGCGATGGGATGCCAGTTCAGCCGATCTTATGGTGGAAGCCTTTGAAGAGAGCCTGGCTGACGCCGGTATTGATAAGAGTCAGATCCAGATGGCGTGGTTCGGTTCGGGTATGGATGCCTATAACGTTGGCCCCAGTGCTATGCCTTTGTCCATGGCGTTGAGATTGCTCTACATTCCGGTGACCAAAGTGGAGAACATCTGCGCCACTGGCACCGAGGCCTTCCGTGGTGCGGTTTATGCGGTTGCATCGGGTGCTTGTGACATCGCTGTGGCGGTGGGTGTGGAGAAACTCAAGGACATCGGTTACGGAGGTTTGCCGCAGCGGACCCGCGGCGTCGAAAACGACATGTTTTGGCCGAACCTCTCTGCTCCGGGTGCTTTCGCCCAGCTAGCCAGCGGTTACCGTGCCAAGCACGGTATCGAAAAGGGTGAGCTAAAGCGGGCAATGGCCCATATCTCCGTGAAAAGTCACGCCAACGGTGCCAAGAACCCCAAGGCGCATTTGCAGCGTGAGATTACCGAAGAACAGGCGATTAACGCCCCTTATATTGCCGAGCCCATTGGTCTGTTCGATTGCTGCACAGCGCGCCTATGACGAAGCGGGAATCAAAAATCCCCGTAAAGAAATCAGCATGACCGAAGTACATGACTGTTTCTCCATTACCGAACTGGTAACCATGGAGGACCTGCATTTGTCGAATGAAGGTCAGGCGGTACGGGACATCCTTAATGGTGACTTTGATGCCAGTGGCCGGATTCCATGTCATATCGATGGCGGCCTCAAGTGTTTCGGGCATCCGATCGGTGCCCCCGGCTTGCGGATGATCTATGAGAACTACCTACAGTTCTATGGCAGGGCCGGAGCCCGTCAGCTCAAAGATCCACGCATTGCCCTGAACCACAATCTGGGCGGCTTTCCGCATCAGAATGTTTGTAGCATCTTGATCATTGGGCGTTACGAATGAGATGGTCAGTCAACAGGTTGCAGGGCTGAAACTGGCAGGCGTATGTGTCAGCCAGCTCCGCCAACACGTTCAACAGAGCCTGAAGAACATTTTGTGTCGGTGCACTGCGGGGGCAGGCTGCTAACCCAAAGGCTGACCAACAAAAACGCCTTGCGCTTGCTGAACCACCGGGGCGGTCTGCACCCCACATAGAACTGAGTCACCCGCAGATTGCTGCGGTCACATCTATTAAATGCTTGCTCAAAAGGTATCCAGGATGAATCTGCCCCATGATATGACCCTGATTGAAATCACCGAACCCGGCGACCCCGACGTGCTACAACCGCGTCAGGCATCCGTCCCCACGGCTGGTGTAGGCGAAGTGCTGATTCGCGTGCTCGCCGCCGGGGTCAACCGCCCTGACGTGATTCAACGTACCGGGAAATACTCGATGAAACCCGGAATGAGCTTGATCCCCGGGCTGGAAGTGGCCGGTAAAGTCGTGGCAGTTGGTAAAGGCGTCAGCGACTTTGCCGTGGGCGATAAGGTGTGTGCACTTACCAATGGCGGCGGCTATGCGCAATATTGCGTCGCGCCAGCGAGCCAGACATTGCCAATCCCGGAAGGCCTGGATTGGACGCAAGCTGCTGCGATTCCGGAAACGTTCTTCACTGTCTGGGCCAACTTGTTCGACATGGGCGGCGCTACCAAAGGTCAACGGGCGCTCATCCACGGCGGTACCAGTGGCATCGGCACCACCGCGCTAATGCTCTGCCATGAGTTTGGAATCGAGGCTTTCGCCACGGCGGGCAGCGAAAAAAAGTGTGCAGCTATTCGTGAGTTAGGGGCAGAAGCGATCAACTATCGTGAGAAGGATTTTGCCCAAGTTATTGCGAAAGAAACTGCCGGTAAAGGCGTCGATGTGATTCTAGATATAATGGGCGCCTCGTACCTGAATCAGAATATCGCTGCCCTGGCCTTGGAGGGTCGACTGGTGATGCTTGGCTTCCTCGGTGGCGCTCACGCCAAGGACGTCGATCTACGGGCGATCATGGGGAAACGCGCCACAATCACCGGCTCACTTATGCGCCCACGATCTGGGGAAGAAAAAGCAGTGATCGCCCAACATCTGCATGATCACGTATGGCCGGTGCTCGCTGCCGGGCGCTGTTTACCGATAATCGATAGCGTTTACCCGTTCACTGATGCTGCACAAGCTCATACCCGGATGGAATGTGGCGATCACATCGGAAAAATTGTGTTGCTGATGGACTGATCAGCGCCCTCAGTGGCCTCAGCAGCCTTCGCCAGCCGCCTGGGCACCGCAGGCAATGCTAGAAAATGGCAGCACTCCTCGTACTGATATTCCAAATATCGCTCAACTGTAAGCGTCCAGCCCTACCACCTGTAACCCGCTCATCTCGAGCGGCATCCTGTGCTTTTTGCGGCGGGAGCGTTAAAGGGAACCGATGTTAGTGCGGCGCGCGGCGTGGATCGCGCATGTTCAGTCTTGGCGCGACAGTGATCTCTCTCAAGCTGATTACTGCCGGCGGCGCGCGCTTAACGGCAATACCTTTGCCGCGTGGATAAAACGTTGTCCCCGCGCAGCCGCCGCTGACGCTGACGCTGCCGCTCGTGCCCGTCACTGTTACGCCGCCG
>JBBQMX010000374.1:0-3062 GCA_038329375.1 Pseudomonadales bacterium
GGTTACGGAGCTCCAACCGAAATTGAGACCACTATGGCGCAGAAAGTCTGCCAACTGGTGCCTTCCATTGAACTGGTCCGGATGGTGAACTCCGGTACCGAAGCGACCATGAGCACCATTCGTCTGGCTCGCGGGTACACCGGCCGGGACAAGATTGTCAAGTTCGAAGGCTGCTACCACGGCCATGTAGACTCACTGCTGGTCAAGGCTGGCTCCGGGGCTCTGACGCTGGGGGTACCCAATTCCCCCGGGGTGCCGGCAAGCCTGGCTGAGCACACCCTGACGCTGGACTTCAACGATATCGAAGGCGTGCGTAAAACCTTTGCCGAGATGGGCGACCAGATTGCGGCCATCATCGTCGAGCCCATTGCTGGCAATATGAACTGCATCCCCCCCGTACCGGGTTTTCTTGAAGGGCTGCGCGAGGTCTGCGATGAGCACGGCACGGTGCTGATTTTCGATGAAGTGATGACCGGATTCCGGGTGGCTCTTGGCGGGGCCCAGGGACACTACGGCGTAACGCCCGACCTGACTGCACTGGGCAAGGTCATCGGCGGTGGCTTACCAGTCGGGGCTTTCGGCGGCAAACGCAAGATCATGGAACACATCGCACCGCTGGGCCCGGTTTACCAGGCAGGCACCCTTTCAGGAAACCCTCTGGCCATGTGCGCAGGCCTGGCGACGCTGGAAGCCATATCTCAACCCGGCTTCCACGAAGGGCTGGGTCAAAAAACGCTAGCCGTGCGTGACGGTTTCAAGGCCGCAGCAGACAAAGCCGGCATTCCCCTAGCCGTTCAGGGTGTCGGGGGCATGTTTGGATTTTTCTTTACCAGCGAAGCCACTGTGACCCGCTTTGATCAGGTGATGGCGTGCGATATTGAGCGTTTCAAACGCTTCTTCCAGGGCATGCTAAAAGAAGGCGTCTATCTGGCGCCCTCGGCGTTCGAGGCTGGTTTCGCCTGCTCAGTGCTGACTGACGAAGATATCGCACAAACCATCGGCGCGGCGGAGAAAGTTATGAAGACACTTTAATTCGGCAAGGGGCCAGTGTATTGGCTAGCTACGGTGGTCGATTTGGCAGCAACCCGGTAATCAAAAGAAACGATCCAAAGTTGACAAAGTCCAGCCCCCGCATACGGGGGCTTTCTTATTCAGAATGACAGGTCAAAGCGCCGCCGCTCTCTCCTCTGCATGGTTCGCACCGGCCGTGTTGCCGTTCGCTCGCCGAATATCCGCCAGCAACATCCAGCCTGCCCGCTGCAATCCGGTATTACTTCCTGCCAGAGAAAGCCCTTTGAGGGTAAATTGTTCGGCAGTGCCCAGCTGATCCAAAGCCACATAGGCTTCCGATAATTTATAGTAAATCTCGGCAGAACGTGGGGATATTCTCTGCGCCCTTTCCAGCTTGCCGATTGCGCCACGAGGGTTGTCCTGGGCCAGCAGTGTGCTGGCTTGGCGAATTAATCCGGCGGCTGCTGGAGATAGTGTTTCTCCCTGATTCTGATGTCGCGGTGATGCCTGGCGCTCAGGCTCTGCTGACTCCGGTTGCTCGGACTTTCGAACCGTGCGATCCGGCTCGCTGGTCCGGGGTGGCTCCGGTGCTTCGTCATAATCCGGTGACTGGCCGGCGGGCACATAAATGGACCCGCCCGGGCTGGCACAGCCAGCAAGAACGAGGGTTGCGGCTAAACCGCTGCTCAGTATGATCTGCCTTAATGTCATTGGAATAATCCTTCAAACCAGCCTTTTATTCGCCGCGTAAGATCACCGGAACAGCTCACCGACTCCTGCGGCTGACTGCCCGTCACAAACGGCATGAAACGTGCGCCTTCACAATGTTTATCGGTTAATGTGCCGGTTTCGCCATTGACCCAATGATACTGAACACCGTCCGGGACTACCGGCGAGAAGCCATTCTGGGGCACCTGCGCCATAAACCTTGCCCACACGGGTAACGCGCCTGTGGCACCGGTGTAAGCCGTTGGGCCGTTATCATCTCGCCCTACCCAGGTTACCGCCAGCAAATCACCACTGAACCCCGCAAACCAGCTATCACGCCCATCATCGGTGGTCCCGGTTTTGCCCGCAAGCCCAAGGTTGTTCGACACGAACCGATAGGCAGAGCGCCCTGTACCCTCTTGCAGGGTTTCCTGCATGGCATACTGGACAAGGTGAACTGCCCCGGGGTCAACCACTTGATCTACCGCAAGGCTGTAGCGGGAAAGCGATTCGCCCTGCGCTGTGGTGACATCTCTGATGGTACGCAGGGGGATATTGAAACCTGACGCCGCCAGGCCCTGATAGAGTGCGGCAACTGTCACAGGCGTCATGGAAACCGAGCCCAGCAGCATCGACGGATACTCCGATATAGGTTCGGTAACACCCAGTTTCTGGAGGGTTTCGACGACCGCTTCTATGCCAACATCCAGACCGACACGAACCGCCGCCAAATTATAGGAGTGCGATAACGCCCGGTGAAGCGGCACATCACCGTGCTCTTCACCATCATAATTCTTCGGTTCCCATCGGCGACCATCATCAAACACCAGCACAAACTTGCGATCCTCAACCGGGGTAATCAGGGTGTAGCGTTCCGGGAACTGCAACGCAGTCAAATAAGTAAAGGGTTTGATCAGTGAGCCAATTGGCCTGCGGGCATCCACCGCCCGGTTGAACCCCGCGTATTTCGGGTCCCGTCCCCCGACAAGGGCCAGGACTTCCCCGCTGTCTCTCGATGTGACCACCATGGCACCCTCCAAAACCGGCTCAGAGCGGCCACTCTCCAGATCTTTCAAGGAGTTGGCGACAGCGTACTCGGCAGCGTACTGAATTGCAGGATTCAGAGTGGTGAAAATCCGCAACCCTTCACTTTGAAGATCCTCCTGCTTATAGTCCCGGGCCAGATGGCGACGCACCAGGTCAATGTAGGCGGGATAGCGGTTCTCGGAATATGAGGGCTTGGGGGTCACGGCAAGCGGCTTGGCGCGAGCTTTCTGAGCCTCCACCTCCTGAATAACACCTTCGACAAGCAGGGAATCAATCACCAGGTTCCGGCGATTCAA
>JBBQMX010000375.1:0-3049 GCA_038329375.1 Pseudomonadales bacterium
GCCACCTCCGTGGAGGTGGATTCGGTGCCCATGTAAACCTCACGAACTCGGGGGTCGTCTGATACCGACTGGTAATCGCCCTCCGTCAGTACCGCACCCTGAGAAAGGACGGTAATGCGGTCACACAGTTTGCTCACCACACCCAGATTATGCTCGACCATCAACACGGTTCTGCCTTCAGCGGCTTTACGCACCAGCTCGACCACACGCTCAACGTCCTCTCCACCCATACCCTGAGTCGGCTCATCCAGTAACAGCAACTGAGGCTCCATGGCCAGCGTCGTTGCCAGCTCCAGAGCGCGCTTGCGACCGTAGGCAAGTTCGACGGTGACAGTGTCAGCGAACTCCATCAGTCCGACTGAATCCAGTAATTCCATGGCACGTTCGTTGAGCCGGTCAAGGCTGCCGCCGGACTTCCAGAAATGAAAGCTGCTGCCCTCGAAGCTCTGCAAGGCAATCCGGACGTTTTCCAGTGCCGTCATGTGGGGAAATACAGCGGAAATCTGGAACGAGCGCACCACACCCATACGGGCGATGGCTGCGGATTTCATTGGGGTAATATCTTTGCCGTTGAAGAGAATTTTTCCACGGGTAGGCCGAAGAAACTTGGTCAGCAGATTAAACACAGTGGTCTTGCCTGCACCATTTGGGCCTATCAAGGCGTGGATGTGTCCGCGATTGATCTTCAGGTTTACATCGTCAACCGCCACAAAGCCCTTGAACTCTTTTACCAGGCCCTGGGTTTCCAGAACAAATTGGTCACTCATGTCACCGTGCAACCTCTTGTTATTTTTTGTGTGAAAACTATATCACATCTCTAATTAACGTCAACGTAAACGTAAACTGTATTAAAGGGCCAGTATACTTTGCGCTAACAGACTTTGCTACTACCCCGAAACCCCGACTCCCCTATCCTTTTTTATATAGTCGCTACGCCCGGATTTAACGAGCAATTGAGCCAACAAACTCGTTCAACAGCGCCAATACCCGCTCTGGTTGCTCAAAAAATGGGGAATGCCCGGCATCCGGAATAAACACCGGCGATGCATGAGGGCCAATCCCTCTGACGATATCGGTAACCTGGTCTGGCAGGCCATATTCATCGTTCTCCCCCTGTATGATCAGTGCCGGACAGCGAATTCTGGATAACCAGGGCCGAAAGTTCATTGCTTTTCGGAAATCGTCCCTGACCCAGGTTTCCTGCCACGCATCGAACAGTAGCTTGCCACGCTCACCATGATGACGCGCCAGCCGTTCTCCCAGATCAGTGGTGCGATAACGCTCGCCCATCGCCCGGATGCCCTGAAGCGTCAATGGATCAACCGTGACATGAGCCGCCATGGTGATTAGCCCGGTGACCTTGTCCGGAATCGCACCGGCGGCAACCAGTGCGATTGAGCCACCATCGCTATGCCCTAGCAAAATTACATCGTTCAGGCCCAGCGCCTGCAGTAAAAGGGGCAACCACACTTCCCCTTCCTGCTCCAGGTAATCCAGCGGGCGCGGCAGCGGTTCCGATGATGACAGGCCATAGCCCCTGCGTTCATAGAGCCACACATCCCGCCCCGTCGCCTCGGCCAACCGGGCGGGAAACTGCCGCCATAAGGCAATAGTGCCTAGCGCCTCATGCAGCAACACAATGGTAGGCCCGACACTGTCCGAATGTTTTATGTGGCGCACCTGAAGGGTGACGCCACCGCGCAGGTCAATCGGGAAATCGAGTGTTTGCATCGCGGACATTATCGCTCGGCAGGTATGGAATAACTGATGGTAGCGTGAGCCACCGGAGCGTCGTTGCCTTCAGAGCGCAAATAGACCTCGCCAACGCCCATGGCTTTGCCCACTCTCAGCATACGGGCACTGGCAATAACCGGACAGTTGGCCACTGGCTTGCGCAGGAAGTTGATATTCAGGTTGCTGGTGACCGCCAGCGGCACCAGCCCGATCTGCGTCAGCAGAGCGGCGTAAAGCGCCACATCTGCCAGCGCCATCAGTGCCGGTCCTGATACAGTGCCACCCGGTCGCAGGTGCTCATCGCGGACTTCCAGTTTCATGTCTGCCCAACCGTCCCCCAGTCGCTCGAGGGTTCCGTAACGCGCGCCCTGGGGGAACTGTTCAACCAGAAAATCTTCGAACTCCTGAGCCGTTATCCTCATTCGCTGACTTCTTCTTTGGCCTGGTTGCGCAGGATAAACCGCTGGATCTTGCCGCTGGGCGTTTTGGGCAGCTCGTCCACAAGCTCAATTTCGCGTGGGTACGCATGGGTGGACAGGCGTAGCCTGACCAGTTCCTGAAGCTCTGTTTTGAAAGCCTCTTCATCCTCCGGCTCATGCCCGGCACGAATGACCACGTAGGCCTTGATGATGGAACCGCGCTTTTCATCCGGCTTGGCTACCACACCGGATTCGGCAACAGCAGAATGCTCAAGCAACGTGCTCTCAACGTCGGCCGGGCCGACCCGATAGCCAGCGGTGGTGATGATGTCATCGTCTCGTCCGCTGAACGAGAAGCTACCGTCGCCATGAGCAATCGCCATGTCGCCAGTCAGGTAATAACCGGCGACGAACGGGTCTTTTTCGCCCCAGGTATAGCCATCGAAGCAGAACAAAGGTGATGCTTTCACATCGACCGCCAGCTGGCCAACCTCATCCGCGCCGACTTCTTCGTTTTTCTCGTTGAGCGCAACCACGCGGTGGCCGGGAGAGGAGTAACCCATGGAACCGGTTCGCTTTTCATGCTCAAGCTCATGGAAATTACAGCAGGTCATGCCGGTTTCGGTCTGGCCGTAGTGGTCCAGCACCTGACACTGATGACGACGGGTAATCCAGTTGGTCACTTCCGGATTAAGCGGTTCGCCCGCGCTGCTGGCGACCCTGAACCCGAGGATTTCGCCTTCCGGCAGAATCTCGTCGTTGGCTTTCAGAAGACGATAGGCCGTGGGCGCCGCCGCAAGATTGGTAATCTTGTACTTGCGGATCATGTCGTAGGTGGTTTCAGGGGTAAACGGCTTCGGGTTGAAATGGGTGGCATGTCCCATCAGCAACGGGCC
>JBBQMX010000376.1:0-3045 GCA_038329375.1 Pseudomonadales bacterium
AGTAAATGTTGCTCAGAAAAACCTACCGGGAAGAGAACCGGGGCAAGCACCGTCAGGTTCTTGGTCCCGAGTTTCCGGTGGTGTTCGACTCTTCGGGTTGAAGTATTCTCTCTGCGCGCTGCCGTTGCTCGTCCGTCAGGGACGAAGCGCCCTCGGTGTTGCGCCGTGAGCGGACCACAACGCCAATGACAATCAGCACACCACCGAAGACAACGATGGCGGGTGTGGCCCACAGCATCACTGTACGGGGCTCCAGTTGCGGCCGGTAGCGCACAAATTCCCCGAAGCGCCCGACCAGAGCCTCAAACACCTCCTCATCGGTGGCGCCATCCTGCACCATTCTATAGACCTCGTTCTTCATGTCCTCGGCAATGGGCGCATTGGAGTCAGCGATGTTCTGGTTCTGGCATTTCGGGCATCGCAACTCCTTGGTGAGGTTCCGGAAACGTTCCTGATCTGCCTCCGAATCCAGCGGGTAGACATCACTCGGTGCGGCCTGAGCGATTATCGAACCGGTCAACAGCAATGCGAGTGTCAGCAGGCGTAGCATGTCAGTCAACCTTTCTGGCTGTATTTGCGGATGAGTGGCTCAAGGGTTTCGCGCCAGACTTTCTCGTTGACAACACCAACGTGACGGTAGCGAACGATGCCCTCGGCATCCACTACGTATGTCTCCGGGGCACCATAAACCCCCAAATCAAACCCGAGACCGCCTGACGGATCAAACAGATTAACGCTGTAAGGATCACCCAGAGTCTGGAGCCATTGCAGCGCTTGTTCCCGGTTGTCCTTGTAGTTGAGGCCAATAATGGGGACGCCCTTCTCTTCCGCCAGCCAGATCAAGTCAGAGTGCTCATCCCGACATGCAGGACACCAGGTGCCCCAAACATTCAGCAACGACACCTGGCCGCTGAATACATCATTACGGAGCAGCACATCCGGGTTCTCCAATTCGGCAAGCTCGAACACCGGGACAGGTTTTCCGATAAGGGCCGACTCGAGGTGCATCGGGTCCTTTCCAATACCCGAGTACATCACCACACCCAACGTGATAGCGAGGATCACCGGGATAAACAAAAGCAGTCGTTTCATAATGTGGCCTCCGGAGCAGCCCGGCCAGCATCGGGTTCCGGCACAGCCGCTGCCGGGTGGGTCGGAGTTTTTACACGGATACGATAACGCCGGTCAGCGATGGCCAGAATGCCTCCCGCTGCCATAAACAAAGACCCCAGCCAGATCCACCGGATCAACGGTTTGTACTGAATGCGCATGGCCCAGGCGTTATCGCCTACCTGCTCACCGAGCGCAACAAAAAGGTCCCGGAACAATCTGCCATCAATCCCGGCCTCTGTCATGACACTGCGCTGCACAGTATATTGGCGCTTTTCCGGATAGAGTGTCGTTATTTTTCCGCCATCGCGAGAGATATCAAATTGCGCAGTTTCGGCGGTGAAGTTGGCGCCCTGACGCTCACCAATGCGGACAAAGGTGAAATCGACATTTTCGATCTGAACCGTATCACCGGGGGACATACGCACATCGCGCTCAATCCCGTAATTGGAGACCACCGTCGCTCCCGCCATAGTCAGCGCTAGCCCGAAGTGTCCGAAAACCATACCGTAGTAGCTGCGTGACTGGCGACGAAGACCATGCCAGCGGCCCTGTCGGGAGGCTGATTTGTCCCACAGATCACGGACGGTTGCCGATACGATCCAGGCGGCAGAGAAGCAGCCTGCGAAAGCCCAGGGCTCGAATTTGCCCATCCAGAGCGGTACCAACACCGCGGCAACAAGACTCACGGCCGCCGGCCAGAGCAGTTTGCGGGCAATCCAGCCACCATCGGTTTTCTTCCAGCGAGAGAAGATACCGGCGCCCAACAACAGGCCAACTGCAATCGCTACCGGCGAAAAGGTGAGGTTGTAAAAGGGCTCACCAATGGACAGACGCCCCATGTCGAGATAATCCAGAATCAACGGATACAACGTGCCTACCAGCACCAACAGCATGGCGGCCATCAACAGGACATTGTTCAGCAACAGGAATACTTCACGGGAGGCGGAGCCATAGCGAATTCGACTGTGCACGACCGGCGCGCGAAACGCATAGAGCGTGAGGCTGGATACAATAGTAATAGCCAGCAGGGCCAACAGGAACTGACCGCGCGTGGGGTCAGACGCAAACGCATGCACGGACGTCAGTACGCCCGATCGCACCAGGAAGGCGCCCAATAAGCTGAGTGAAAAAGTCAGGATAGCCAGCAGCACTGTCCAACTCTTGAACACGCCCCGTTTCTCGGTCACCGCCAGTGAGTGGATAAGTGCCGTGCCCGCAATCCATGGCAGCCAGGAAGCAGTTTCGACCGGGTCCCAGACCCACCAGCCGCCCCAGCCAAGCTCGTAATAAGCCCACCAGCTTCCAAGCGCGATGCCGATCGTGAGAAAGGCCCAGGCAACCGTCGTCCACGGGCGCGACCAACGCGCCCAGGCGGCATCAAGCCGGCCGTTGATCAAGGCAGCGATAGCAAAGGCGAAGGCCACAGAAAAACCCACATAACCCATATAAAGCATGGGCGGATGCACAATCAGGCCGAAGTCCTGAAGCAGCGGGTTCAAGTCGGCGCCATCGGCTGGCACATTGGGGAGAATGCGTTCAAAGGGGTTGGACGTCATCAGGATAAACAGCAGGAATCCGACACTGATCATACCCATGACCGAAAGCACCTGGGATGTCATCACCGCGGGCAGACGACGGCTGAAAATCGCCACGGCGAGGGTCCAGCCCGCAAGGATCAGTATCCAGAGCAGCAAGGAGCCTTCATGGGCGCCCCACACTGCGCTGAATTTGTAATACCAGGGCAGCATGCTGTTGCTGTTGTTGGCAACATAGGCCACCGAAAAATCATCTACCATGAACGCATAGGTCAACACCGCAAAGGAGATGGCGACGAATACAAACTGGCCAGCCGCCAGCGGACGGGCAAAGGCCTGAAGGCTGTCTCGGCCGGCCAGCGAGCCAGCCAGTGGTACAATCGCCAATAAAATGGCC
>JBBQMX010000377.1:0-3040 GCA_038329375.1 Pseudomonadales bacterium
GGTCAATCTGTGCGTGCAAAGCGCTGGTGATGCGCTCGTCGCCGTGGCCGAGGATCATTGGGCCCCAGGAACCGATAAAGTCGATGTAGCGGCGGTCGTCTTCGTCATACAGGTAGGCGCCTTTGGCATGCTTGAAGAACAGCGGTGTACCGCCGACGCCACGAAACGCGCGAACCGGGGAATTAACGCCACCGGGAATGTACTTCTGAGCTTGTTCAAACAGGGCTTCGGATTTGGTCATAACTTGGACTCCCGTTCATATGCTGGGTTCAGGCCTTCAGGGTGCTGGCGCCTGGAAATAAGGATGGTAACGGTGAAAGAGCTCCGTAAAAGAACGCGCTTGCTGCTCAATATCGTCGGCCTCAAACAGGCCACCGACCACAGCCAGGAAATCGGCGCCCGCTTTGATTAATGGCGCGCCATTCTCAAGGGTGACGCCGCCAATGGCAACTACCGGAACGTCCAGTGATTTTGCCTGAGCGAGTACCGACCTGTCTGCGGGTGGTGCGCCGGGTTTGGTGGCGGACTGGGAAAAACGACCGAAGGCCACGTAATCCGCACCTGCGGACACTGCTGTGCTGGCAAGCTGGAGATTACCATGGCAGGTCGCTCCGATCAGGGCGGTCTTTCCGAGCCGGGTCCTTGCCTCTTCGAGGTTGCCGTCTGTCAATCCCAGATGGACGCCGGAGGCATGGCTGTCCAGAGCAAGCTGTGGGCTATCGTTGATAATCAGTGGCACATTGGAGGCCGAGCAGAGCTTCTGCAGCTCACTGGCCAGCCGAGATTGCTCAGTACCGGAACTGGTCTTGTCGCGATATTGGATCAGTGTGGCACCGCCCCGAATGGCCGCTGCCACGGCACTCAATACGCTATCGCCTGGCAGGAGGATGCTATCGGTAATGACGTACAGCCCTGGCACCATGCCTTTGACGAAATCGGTCATTTCGGATGCTGTTGTGCGATGCGATCGGGCACCGGCTGGCCCTCGCCGACCCTCAAGGCGTTATTGATAGCGATAGACACAAACTGTTGGGCCTGTTCGATAGCCGGTTCGAGCTCAAGGCCGGCAGCCCGGCCCGCTGCAATCGCAGCCGCGAGCGTGCAGCCTGTGCCGTGGAACTCACCCTCATAGGCCGCTCCGACCCGTTCGATGCTCCAGTCAACGGGCTCATTGTTGGCCCGGAAGAGCGTATTGATGATATCAGGACCCGTGCCGTGGCCACCGGTGGCCAGAACGGCACGACACCCGCTTTGCAAGAGTGCGGTCGCCGCAGTTCCGGAGTCCGGTGAGTGGCCGAGGGCAACCAGCTCAATGCCGTTGGGGGTTATGACGTCCGCACGGGGAAAGAGCTTATCCCGCATAGCGGTAATCAGGGCCTGATCCGCCAGGTCGCCGCCACCGGCCGCCTTGATAACAGGGTCAACGATGAGCGGTATGTCCGGGCGGGTCGTGATAAACACCAGCAAGACATCAACGATGGCCGAATTTCCGAGCGCCCCGGTTTTGATTGCGTGAATCGGCGTGTCGTCGGCAAGACAGGCCAGCTGTTCCGCCACCAACTCTGCGTCCACCGCAGCGGCGTTGTATACATTGCGCGTATCTTGCACCGTCAGACAGGTCACGATAGGTAACGGATGCCCGCCGAGTGCGGTCACTGTTTGAATGTCTGCCTGTATACCGGCTCCACCAGAGGGATCAAGGCCGGAAAGTATCAGTACCTGAGGGCGTTGATGCAGTTTGATGTCGAATACTCCCTTATAACGTTGAGGTAGCGGATAAACCCGGTCAGAACGGCTTCACGATAGCCAGAACCACCACTGCCACTAGAACCAGCACTGGCATCTCGTTGAGCCAGCGATAGAAAATGTGTGACCTCCGGTTTTGATCATTCCTGAATACGCGCACCAGGTAGCCACAGTAAAAATGATACCCAACGAGCAGGAGCACCAGCAGTAATTTGGCGTGCAGCCAGCCTTGGCTGAAGTAACCCTGAATGTTATAGCTGATTAGCCAAATGCCCAGAACCACCGTTGCGATCATGGAAGGCGTCGTAATGCCATGATAGAGCTTGCGCTCCATAATTTTGAAGCGTTCCCGGCCCGGCTGGTCTTCGCAGGTGGCGTGATAAACGAACAGCCGCGGCAAATAGAACAAGCCTGCAAACCAGCACACCATGGCAATGACGTGAAAGGCTTTAACCCAAAGCATAAAAATTCCCGGTGTTTAGCTGTGTTGAGCGATTTATTTCTTTCGGTATTGGTAGTAATTTTCTATGTCTGATTTTAACAACACGCCGTAGATTCGCTGAATGGTTGGCGCCACATGTCGCTGGACATACAACGCCTCGGCCAGGGTGCTTTCAAACTCATTCAAGGCTTCTTCAAGGGTTGCCTGGTATTGTACTGGTGCAACGTCTTTTCGGTTTGCCGGAATTTCCATCAGGTCGATGAGTTCCTCGGCAGCGTCCTTTTTATCACTTTCCTGTTCGTGAGGCGCAGGTATGTCATCGAGATAACGGGCGAGGTCAACCGATGGCAATATCGAGGTGGGGCCTTTATTGCCCTCTACAACAAGCCACTTGGGTTCGGATTTCAATATGTCCCGGGCCTGTTTGTAGGATAGCCTCCGGTCTGTACGAAGGATGCTGCGATCCATGATGGCGCCAACGGATACGCGCCTGAGAGCCTGAATGATCGGCGAATTCTGGTAGCTCAATCCCTGGCTTTTCAGCACCGTGAGAAATATCGACTTCTGCCCGAATACCTCGCTGGCGATCAGGCTCGAGGTCGTGATAATCAACATGGCCGGTAGAATGATGTGGGAGTTCCGGGTCAGCTCCAATAGCGCCATTAAGGCGGCTAGAGGCGCTTGGAGTACCGCACCCATCATGGCGCCCATGCCCAGCATGGCGTAGAAACCGACCGATGATGCGAGATCCGGGGCGACGTTTGCCCCGATCAACCCCATGGCCCCACCAAGAGTGGCGCCGATAAACAGGGTAGGGCCAATGACGCCGCTGGGCATTCCGAGGCCAATGGT
>JBBQMX010000378.1:0-3037 GCA_038329375.1 Pseudomonadales bacterium
CTCCATGATTGCGCTGGCCAGCGCAATCAGCCGGTTCGTTTCGCCGCTCATGGCAGAGACAACCACCACAATGTCATGCCCTTCGTTGCGGAAGCGACATATTTTTTCTGCAACCGCTTCAATCCGGTCTGTGGTACCTACCGAGGTACCACCAAATTTCTGAACCAACAGAGCCATGGTTTTCCCAAAGTCCAATCAGGGGGCGTTCGATGACACCCAGTGTCACCCTTTTGTAACCGGCGGATTATAGACCGCTCATTCTACAGAGAACAATGCTTTACGCCGTGGCTTTGGCTACCCAATCCGGCACGCCCTGAAGCGCTGCGGCCAGCCTGGAGGGATCGTTGCCCCCGCCCTGGGCCATATCGGGCCGCCCACCACCTTTACCATCGACGAGATTGGTTAGGTGCTTCATAAGATCGCCCGCTTTAACGCGGTCAGTTGCCGATTTGGTCACACCAGCAACCAGAATGATTTTGCCATCCTCAACACTGGCGAGCACAACGACACCTTCACCTAGCTTGTTCTTGAGCTGGTCAACAGTGTCCATCAGTGCCCTCTTGTCGGCTCCGGCAAGTTCGGCCGCGACAACTTTCAAACCGTTGACCTCGACAGCTGATCCGGCCAGATCCGTTCCGGCAGAGCTCGCAAGCTTCGATTTCAACTGTTCAAGTTCTTTTTCCAGCTGCCGGGTACGTTCCAGCGTGGACTGTACTTTCTCGACCACGGACTCGCGCGAGCCTTTAACTAGTCGTGCAAGTTCTCGCAGCGACTGCTCGGTCTGATCCATCCATTGCAAAGCGCCCTCCCCTGTGACCGCTTCGATACGACGGACGCCGGAAGATATGCCACTTTCAGAGGTGATTTTCAGCAGGCCGATATCCCCGGTGCGGGACACGTGGGTGCCACCGCAAAGCTCAACAGAGTAATCGTCCAGCCCCATACTGAGAACACGAACGGTATCACCATACTTCTCCCCGAACAGCGCCATGGCGCCTTTCGCCTGAGCTTGCTCCATATCCGTCAACTCCGTCGCAACCGGGGTATTGTTGCGAATCTGCTCGTTCACCTGACGCTCAATTTCCCGTAACTCTTCCGGCGTGACGGCTTCAAAGTGCGAGAAATCAAACCGCAATTTATCGGGATCAACCAGTGAGCCCTTCTGGGTCACATGGTCGCCCAGCAACCGCCGCAGAGCTGCATGCAACAGGTGGGTTGCTGAGTGGTTCAGGGCCGTAGCCTGACGACGGTCGTGGTCAATGCGAGCGTCCACTTCCAGACCCGGAAACAATTCGCCCTCAAGTACGCTACCGATGTGGAGATGATGGTTACCATCTTTACGGGTGTCCGTTACCTGGAACCGGCCACCGCTCCAGGTTAGCAGGCCGGTATCCCCGACCTGACCGCCGGACTCTGCATAGAACGGGGTACGTTCCAGCACCACGATGGCCTCATCGCCAGCCTGGGCATTGCTCTCTTCGCCGCCCACGATCACGGTTCGGATAGTCTCATGGCCGTCGATGTGCTCGTAACCGGTAAATTCGGTCCGGCCTTCAATGGTGAGACCGTCGTTGTAATCAATACCGAATTTGCTGGCAGCCCTCGCCCGCTCGCGCTGGAGGTCCATAGCCTTTTCATAGCCTGCGTAATCGAGTGTCAGCCCTCGCTCCCGGGCAATGTCGTTGGTCAGATCGACCGGAAAACCGTAGGTATCGTAGAGCGCAAAAATGGTTTCGCCCGGTATTTCAGTACCTTTCAACTCATCAATATCCTGCTCTAACAGTCGCAGGCCTTTATCCAGCGTTTTGACAAACTGCTCCTCTTCCTGCAGCAGCACCTTTTCAATCTGGGCCTTGCTGCGCACCAGCTGGGGAAAGGCGTCGCCCATCAGTTTCACCAGGGCGGCAGTCAGTTTGTGGAAAAATGGCTGGGTGGCACCGAGTTTATTGCCATGCCGTGCTGCCCGACGAATGATTCGGCGTAATACGAAGCCCCTGCCTTCGTTTGAAGGCATCACTCCATCTGCTATGAGGAAGGCGCAAGAGCGAATATGATCAGCCACGACGCGCAACGATGCTTCCGTGGTGTTGGCGCCGCCGAGAATATCCGATGCCGCCCGGAGCAAATCCTGGAAAAGATCGATTTCGTAGTTACTGTGCACACCCTGCAGTACGGCGGTTATGCGCTCCAGCCCCATGCCGGTGTCCACCGAAGGTTTGGGCAGAGGCTGCATGTCACCGTTTGACTGGCGATTATACTGCATGAAGACCACATTCCAGATCTCGATGTAACGATCACCATCTTCTTCCGGGCTGCCCGGAGGTCCGCCAGCGACATCCGGACCATGATCGTAGAAGATTTCCGTACAGGGACCGCAAGGCCCGGTGTCGCCCATTTGCCAGAAATTGTCGGAGGCATAAGGTGCACCTTTGTTATCCCCTATGCGGATAATGCGCTCTGCAGGGACACCAATTTCTTTATTCCAGATATCAAAAGCTTCGTCATCTGTGGCGTAAATGGTTACCCACATCTTGTCTTTCGGCAGCCTGAGCCAATCGTCACCGGTGAGGAACGTCCAGGCGTAGTTGATGGCTTCACGTTTGAAGTAGTCGCCGAAACTGAAATTGCCCAGCATTTCAAAAAACGTGTGGTGACGTGCGGTGTAGCCCACATTCTCGAGATCATTATGCTTGCCGCCGGCCCTGACACACTTCTGGGTGCTGGTCGCGCGGTTGTAGTCCCGTGCTTCACGGCCCAGGAAGACATCCTTGAACTGGTTCATGCCCGCGTTGGTAAATAACAAGGTCGGATCGTCTGACGGCACCAACGAACTGCTCGATACAATGGTATGACCCTGCTGTTTGAAATAATCCAGAAACGCCTGTCGCAACTCTGCGGTTTTCATAACCCTGCCCTGATTTATCGACCAGTCTTTTGATGGGAAATTCGATGGCGGGCCTGGCAGGGACATTAAGAATGTGTCTGACAGGCCACACAAGGCCGCTACTCTAGCATAGGCACTGGAGAGGAAAAACGA
>JBBQMX010000379.1:0-3019 GCA_038329375.1 Pseudomonadales bacterium
AATTGACGAAACAGCCCTGCGTGAACGCCTGAAGCAGCCTGAGGCGCCGACAGTCGCTCTCGATGTGTGGGCAAACGAGCCGGAAATCAGCACCGAAACAGTCGCGCTTGCCTGGTTGGCGACGCCACACATTGCAGGTTACAGCCTGGAAGGGAAAGTGCAGGGTACCGAGATGATATATCAGGCTTTGTGTCGGTTCCTGGGATTGCCGGCACGCAAGCGTAGCGGCCAGTTCCTGCCCGAGTCCGCTCTTGCCAAGATTGCATTCACCAGTTCTGCACAGGCACCCGAGGCTTCCAGTACCGCTATTGGAGCATGTTATGACCCCAGACGGGACGATGCGCGGCTACGAAATACGATGGCAGCTGTGGTTGCTGAACGCGGCAGGGAATTCGACCGACTTCGGCGGGACTATCCGGTGCGGCGGGAATTCTCCAGCGTCAAGATCCAGCTTAAAGGCACCAGCCGGTCTCTGCAGGATGTCTTCAAGGCCTTGGGCTTTAAGCTGAAACTGTGAATTCCGGCATCAGGACGATGCCGAATCTTGCTCCGATGGGTCGTTGGTGACCTCAAGCATAGTTTCAAGGGACTGGCGCACCATGGTGTCGGTGATCGGCACCTCCCGACCGTCAGAGAGAATAATGGCTGCTCCGTTCATCAAATCTTCTGACTGCTGTTGCTGCATCTGTTTTTTCTCCGTCATAGTGTTCCTCCCAGTGTCCATTCCAGACTAGACCACAATTATGTATGAAATATTACGTTGAAAACGAATATCTGGCGTTATTGTGCCGGGATAACCCACATCGCGCCATCCTACCTTGGCCCGATATGGCGCCAGCGCTCAGGCCAGTGCAGCGTTCTGTTTTAGCGCTTCTATCCGTTTTTCCAGCGGTGGGTGGGTCATGAACAGCGCACTCAGACCGCCCCGTGCCCCGCGATTAATGCCAAACGCCTGCAGACTATCGGGCATCTCATCGGGTACTTCGCTTTCCTGCTTCAGTCGGGCAAGGGCATTGATCATGGCGCCCCGGCCCGCCAGCTGGGCGCCGGCGATATCAGCGCGAAACTCACGGCGCCGTGAGAACCAGAACACAATCGTGCTGGCAAGAATACCCAGCAGGATTTCTGCCACAATGCTGACCACGAAAAAGCCGATACCGTGGCCGCTTTCATTCTTGAACACGACCCGGTCTACAAAAGATCCGATAACCCGTGATGCAAAAATGACAAAAGTGTTAACCACGCCCTGAATGAGCGCGAGCGTTATCATATCGCCATTTGCCACGTGACCAATCTCATGGCCGAGCACCGCCTGGATTTCATCTTTTTTGAAGCGCTGCATCAAGCCTTCGCTTACGGCGACCAGGGCATTGTTTTTGTTCCAGCCAGTCGCAAAAGCATTGGATTGTTGCGCCGGAAATATCGCAACTTCGGGCATGCCAATACCTGCCTGCCTGGCCATCTGGGCGACGGTATCCACCAGCCAGCGCTCTGCGGGTGTGCGAGGATTGTCAATTATCCTGGCCTTGGTGCTCCACTTGGCCATGGGTTTTGAAATCAGCAAAGATATGAATGAGCCAGCGAATCCAAAAATGCCAGCAAAGATCAACAACGACTCATAGTTGATACCGTTCTGAGTCAGGTAGCTGTCGACACCGAGTATACGAAGAGTAAAACTGGCCACCAGAATGACGGCAAGGTTTGTTGCCAGAAACAACAGTATTCTCATGGACTGATACTCCGGAATTCAATCAGAAGGATAAAGCTTACCGACCCTTTCAGGACTGGTGTCATAATTGGGTTTTGGTGGTGTTGTATCAAGGGCTTTACGGCGTTTTAATGAACTTCAGGAGATGGTTCATCTTTATAGAACTCTTCAATATGAATGTCTGCCATAGCAACGTTGGCCTACTGCTGATATGTCGACAGGAAATGTGCCAGACGCTTGATGGCATCTTCCAGTGTATCTTCCCGAGGCAGAAAAACGACCCGCAAGTGTTGTTTGTCGTCAATATTGAACGCTGACCCCTGAACCAGCAGAATTTTTTCCTGCATCAGCAGGTCGAGTACCAGACGCTCGTCATTCTGTATCGGAAACCGCTTGGGATCGAGATGAGGGAACAGGTAAAGCGCACCCTTGGGCTTCACGCAACTGACACCCGGAATATCATTAAGCAGTCTCCAGGCGGTTTCCCGTTGCTCATACAGGCGACCGCCGGGGGCCACGAGATCATTGATCGACTGATAACCTCCGAGTGCTGTCTGGATTGCGAGTTGAGCCGGCACATTGGAACACAACCGCATGGAGGCGAGCATATCGATACCTTCAATCAGGTCCCGGGCTTTATGCTTGGCGCCACTGATAATCATCCAGCCCGAGCGATAGCCTGCGGCCCGGTAATTCTTGGACAGGCCATTATAAGTAAAAAACAGCACGTCGTCGGCCAGTGAAGCGGTCGAGACGTGTTCTACGCCGTCGTAAAGAATCTTGTCATAGATTTCATCTGACAGGACAATCAGATTGTGCTGACGAGCGAGCTCAATGATCTGCTCCAGCAGATCCGTGGAATAGACCGCACCGGTCGGATTGTTTGGGTTGATCAGTACAATGGCCCGGGTGCGGGATGTCAGTTTGCTCTTGATGTCGTCAATATCCGGGTACCAGTCTTGCTTCTCATCGCAGTGATAATGCACCGGCTTGCCGCTTGAGAGCGTTACTGCTGCGGTCCACAAAGGGTAATCCGGTGCCGGTATGAGAACCTCGTCCCCAGTGTTCAGCAGCGCCTGCATGGACATCACGATCATCTCGCTGACACCGTTACCCAGGTAGATGTCGTCGATATCCACTTTTTCGATACCCCGCTGCTGGCAATAGTGCATGACAGCCTTGCGGGCAGAGAACAAACCCTTGGATTCCACATAACCCTGCGCGGACGGCATGTTATAGATGACGTCCTGCTGGATTTCCTCAGGTACATCCAATTCAAATGCGGCCGGGTTACCAATGTTAAGCTTGAGA
>JBBQMX010000380.1:0-2995 GCA_038329375.1 Pseudomonadales bacterium
TATTGGCGGCCTGGGGTAAGCAGGGGCGGGATTATATCCGGCTGCTAGACGAGTATGATGACCAGGCTGGTTACGCTGGCTGGTTTGATCGCATCGATATTTTCGAGGCCCCATTTGAGCCCCATACCACACCAACGCTGCTGCAGGCGCTGCAGGACGACATCCTGGAGTTAAGGCCGGTGAATGAATCCGTCTATCCGAAATCGGCGGAATACACCGGTGATACGTCGATTGCCTTTCATAGCGCCCACAGCGCCCAGCGGGAAGTGGAAATACTGCACGACCAATTGTTGGCAGCGTTCAGCGCAGACTCACGGCTCAACCCCCAGGACATCATCGTGATGGTGCCGGATATTAACGCTTATGCGCCTCATATCCAGGCCGTGTTTGGCCAGATTGACACCGGCGACGATCGCTATATTCCTTACACCATTTCAGATCAGGGCCAGCGTCATCAGGTGCCGGTGTTAGTGGCGCTGGAAATGCTGCTGAGTTTGCCGGAATCGCGCCTCGCGGTCAGTGATGTGCTCGACCTGCTGGATGTACCAGCGGTGCGTGAACGCTTTGGTCTGGAGGAGGCCGATCTGCCTCAGCTCCATGACTGGATTCAGGGCGCCGCTATTCGCTGGGGGCTGGATGCAGAGCAGCGGGCGGCGCTGGACCTCCCGGGCGGCATGGATCAGAACACCTGGCTGTTCGGGCTGCGACGGATGCTATTGGGTTATGCAGTGGGGGACGGCGAGGCTTGGCAGGGGATCGAACCTTACAGTGAGGTAGGCGGGCTGGAGAGTCGCCTGGCCGGTATGTTGGAAGAGTTGGTACGGAGCCTTCACCGGCACTGGCAAATATTGTCCGGACGCAAGACCCCGGATCAGTGGGTGACGGCACTGAATGAGCTCAAGCAAGACTTTATCAGCGCAACCGAGTTATCCGACGGGCTGGTGATCAGCCGTCTGGATGTGGTCGTCGAAAGTTGGGTGGAAGCCTGTCGCGACGCTGGCCTGGCGGAGACCGAACTGCCGCTGACGGTGGTGCGGGAAGTTTGGCTCGGCGAACTGGACCAGGGTGGTCTCAGCCAGCGTTTTTTGGCGGGCAAGGTCAACTTTGCCACCTTGATGCCAATGCGGGCGATCCCGTTTCGGCAGATCTGTCTGCTGGGCATGAACGACGGTGACTACCCCCGCAGCCAGCCACCGATGGATTTTGACCTGATGGCGAGGGATTATCGCCCGGGTGACCGTTCCCGGCGGGAGGATGACCGCTACCTCTTCCTTGAAGCGTTATTGTCTGCAAGAAAAAGTTTTTATATCAGTTGGGTAGGGCGAAATATTAATGACAATTCTGAGCGTCCGCCTTCGGTGTTGGTTGCCCAGCTACGAGACCACCTCGATATCATTCGGCCGATTGAACTGGCCGGGGAAGGTAACCGCCTCAGCCATCGCCTTACTACCGATCATCCGTTACAGCCGTTTAGTCCAGCCTATTTCAAAGACGCCAGTGACCCGCGTCTGTTCACCTTCGCACGGGAATGGCGGGCAGCTCACGGTTTAGCGAGTGAAGGGAGTGGGGAGCGTGCGGACACATTGCTAACAGAACCCCTGGCAGATTTGCCGGAAGGGCTGTTTGACGAACCCCTGAACCTGGCTAGCCTGGGCGGTTTCCTGCGTAGTCCGGCCGATACTTTCTTCCGGCAGCGCCTCGGCGTGTACTTTGATCAACCGCTGGCAGGAGCCGAAGATGAGGAACCGTTCGTGCTCGATGGCCTCGAGAACTGGGCTCTGAACGATGAACTGGTGCGCCACGTGATCGCACGCCCGGAACCGGAGGAGGATCTGGACGCCCGGCTGGAGGCCTGGATATCCCGGCAAGCGGCCAGAGGGGCGTTGGCTCAGGGTGGTCTGGGAAAACTCCAGCAGCGGCGCCTGAAAAAAGATCTACCGGAGCTATCGGAACGTTATCGGCAGCTCATAACGGCCTATCCCAAGGCATTGTCGTTGCAACTGGTGACACTGGAGCGGCCATTTGGCGAGCATCTGCTGCGGCTGGAAGACTGGCTGGGCAATCTACGCCAGAACGCTGCCGGTGACCGGGCACTGGTGTTCCTGCAAAGCAGCGGCCTGACCACGGCTAAAAACCAGTACAAATGGACCAATTTTCTGCGGCCATGGATTGCTCACCTGGCCGCCAATGCCATGGACGAGCAGCCGATTACCACTCACGTGTTGAGTAAGGCTGGTGATGTGTCATTTCATCCCTATGACCGTGCCGAAGCGGAAGGCTTTCTCGGGCAAATCATGGCCGCTTGGGCGGGTGCAATGAGCGAACCTTTGCCGGTGGCTCCGAAAACCGCATTTGCCTTCCTGGACTCGCTCCCAAAAGGGGGTGACGACAAGGCCTTGAATAAAGCCCGCGCGGCCTACGAAAGCAGTTACCAGTTCACCGGCGAGGTCGACGAGAACACCGGTTTGCAGCGCGCCTATCCGGATTTCGATGCATTGATGGCCAGCGACCGGTTTGTTCACTGGGTCGGGCAGCTCTACAAACCTTTATGGCAAAACGTAAAGCCGGAGGGCGAATAAAATGGCCAGCAACCCACGCCTTGACCCCCTGAGGTTTCCGCTGCATGGCAGCCGGTTGATTGAGGCGAGTGCTGGCACCGGCAAAACCTTTACCATCGCCTTACTGTACGTGCGGCTGGTGCTTGGTCACGGCGATATCGCCCAAACCGGTCGTATGCTTACACCGCGGGATATTCTGGTGGTTACCTTCACCGAAGCCGCCACCAAGGAACTCCGGGATCGTATTCGCAAGCGCTTGACAGAGGCCGCAACGGCGTTTCGTATGGACCCAGGCACCATTGAGGGCGGCACCGATGAGCAGGATCCGTTAATGCAGTTGCGGGACCAGTATGCGCCGGAACATTGGCCCGCCCAGGCGCGCTTGTTGCAGCTGGCGGCGGAATCCATGGATGAAGCCGCCGTGCACACCGTCCACG
>JBBQMX010000381.1:0-2941 GCA_038329375.1 Pseudomonadales bacterium
TGGCTGGCGATCGGTGTGGCCTTGTTGCTGGGCACCTTCCTCAGTGTCCTGACGACTCTGTTGCTGATGCGGCATTTTGCCCCCGGGAATTCAGAAGGTGAAACCGTTGAGTGAGTGGGCGGAAAGATTCGATTTGCTGGCACAGACATTATTGCACAGCCCCTCCCTGGCCATTGCCTTGACGCTGGCGGCTTATTTTTCAGGCATTTATCTGTTCCGCGCTTTTGGCAGCCCGATCTGGACACCGCCGATACTGATCTCAGCCACACTGCTGGCGGCCGCGCTGGCACTGGCAGGCATTGATTACAATATCTACCGGGGGCAAACCCAGTGGCTGACCGTTTTGCTGGGCCCTGCCACGGTTGCTCTGGGCGTTCCGCTGTATCAGCAAATGCATCATATCCGTGCCCTTTGGCGTCCGATTCTGTTTACGTTGCCGCTGGCGGCGACGCTGGCCGCATTTTATGCGTTGGGGTTGGCGGCCATTTTCGGGGCTTCCCCCGAGGTGCTAGCGTCATTGGCGCCGAAGTCGGTCACCGCGCCGATTGCCATCGGCATCACCGAGCAGTTGGGTGGCTCGGTCCCGCTGATGATGGGTGGCCTGCTGGTGACGGGGGTGGTGGCTACGCTCTGCGTCGATTTACTGGGGCGACGCCTGAAGATCACCGATGATCGTATTCTTGGTCTGGCACTGGGCCTGAACGGTCATGCCATCGGTACCGTCAGGGCGTTCGAGATCAGCCCTGCAGCGGGGGCTTTCGCTTCGCTGGGGATGGGATTGACTGGTATTTTCACGGCGCTGATGTTGCCGATGGCTTTCCGGCTGTCTTTATGAAATTGGGTTAAGTTACATCAAAACACTTGAATTGCTGCATGCGAATGACAATAATTATCAATACATTTAGCGGGGCCAGTGAGTCTTCCTATGTATGTATGTCTTTGCAAGGGTGTGACCGACCACCAGATTCGTGACGCGGCTGAAAATGGCTGTCAGTCCATGCGCCAACTCGGTAAAGAGCTGGGGGTGGGTCGTCAGTGTGGTCGATGTGCCTGCATGTCCCGTGAAATCCTGCGTGAGGCGCAGCCCCAGGACTACATGAATCTTGCCAACTTACTGGCCCAGCCGGCCTGACAGAGTATTCCAGCCCTGTTCCTTTAGTGCAGGTCGCCATTGAGTCTTGCTCTCAGATGTGAATCGTTCGCCGGTGCGATTTTTTTTTGTGGCGAATAGGGATACTCTTGTTAAAACATCGACATAATGAGAGAGAAACAACCATGAAAGGTGACAAAAAGGTCATTCAGTACCTTAATAAAGTGCTTGGCAACGAACTGACAGCCATTAATCAGTATTTCCTGCACTCACGCATGTACAAGGATTGGGGTATCACCAAGCTTGCGGAGAAAGAATACGAAGAATCCATCGACGAAATGAAGCATGCGGATCAATTGATCGAGCGCATTCTGTTTCTTGAAGGTCTTCCGAATCTGCAGGATCTCAACAAGCTGTTGATTGGCGAGAACGTTAAGGAAATGATCGAGTGCGATCTGAACCTTGAGATGATCGCCCACAAGGATCTGAAAGAAGCGGTTATTCATTGCGATACAGTACAGGATTTCACCAGCCGCGAGCTGTTCAGAAGTATTCTCGACAGTGAAGAAGAGCACATTGACTGGCTCGAAACCCAGCTCGACATGATCGATAGAATGGGCCTGCAGAATTATATCCAGCTTCAGTCTTCTGCCGAATAAGCAACTGCCATAGCATTCCACGGTATCAAAAGGACATCAAAAGGAGATTGTGATGGATTTGTCCTGCTTCAAAGCTTATGACCTGCGTGGTCGTGTACCTGACCAAATGAATCCGAAACTGGCCGAGCTGATCGGGCGGGCCTACGTGGAGATTACCGGTGCCCGCAAGGTTATTGTCGGTTATGACATCCGCCTCTCCTGTCCCGAAATTACTGAAGCGCTGAGTTCCGGGCTGATGGCGGCCGGTGCGGATGTGTTCGATATTGGCCTGTGTGGCACCGAGCAGGTGTATTTCGCAACGTCTCATTACGGCATGGACGGCGGCATTATGGTAACCGCGAGCCATAACCCCCGGGATCACAACGGTATGAAGATGGTGGGGCCGGAGTCTCGCCCTATCAGTTCCGACAATGGCCTGAATGCCATTCGTGATCGTGTCCTCGAGCCCTTTGCCGATGCTCCCAGCCAAGGACAGTACGAGGCCCTGGCAGTCCAGACGGCCTATATTGACCATTTGCTCGGTTATATCGACGCCAACTCGCTAACACCGTTGAAGATTGTGGTTAACGCCGGCAACGGTGGTGCCGGCGTGGTTGTGGATGCGTTAGAACCCCACCTGCCATTTGAATACATTCGTTTACACCATGAGCCGGATGGCCACTTTCCCAATGGTGTTCCCAACCCGATTCTGGAAGAGAACCGTGCGGTGACCGCAGAAGCCGTGATTGCCAACAAGGCTGCCATGGGCATTGCCTGGGACGGGGACTATGATCGCTGTTTCTTCTTTGATGAGAACGGCCGTTTTATTGAGGGTTATTACATTGTGGGTTTGCTGGCAGACCAGTTCCTGCGCAAGGCTGGCGGCGGCAAGGTTATTCACGACCCCCGCCTGATCTGGAACACTCAGGATCTGGTGGAAGCCGCTGGTGGTGTTGCGATCGAAAGTAAAACCGGACATGCCTTTATCAAGCAGCGGATGCGTGACGAAGACGCGCTATACGGGGGTGAGATGAGTGCCCACCATTACTTTCGGGATTTCGCCTACTGCGACAGCGGTATGATTCCCTGGTTGCTGATTGCCGAGCGGTTATGTCAGTCAGGCCAGACGCTGTCTTCCCTGATCGATGCCCGTATTGAAGCTTACCCGGCCAGCGGTGAGATTAACCGGACGATTGATGACCCGGCCAAGGTG
>JBBQMX010000382.1:0-2905 GCA_038329375.1 Pseudomonadales bacterium
ACTTGATGGGCTGGCAGTCAGTCTGCATTACGAAAACGGCCTTCTGACCCGCGCAGCCACCCGAGGCGATGGCTACGCCGGCGAGGATATAACCGCCAATATCCGAACTATCCCCTCTGTGCCCCTGCGCTTGAGGGGCGAGGGCTTTCCTGATCTGGTGGAGGTGCGTGGTGAGGTCTATATGCCGCTCGCAGGTTTTGCTGCGCTCAACTCACGATTGTCAGACAGCGGCGAGAAAACCTTCGTCAATCCACGCAATGCAGCAGCCGGCAGTTTGCGCCAGAAGAACCCGAAAATAACAGCGCGGCGACCGCTTGAACTCTGCGGTTACAGCGTGGCTGTAATGGAGCAGCAGGACTTACCGGATAACCATTGGGACTGCCTCAAACTCATTCAGCGATGGGGTTTCCGGATCAATAACGAGATGCGCCTAGCCGAAGGCGTAGAAGAGTGCTTTGAGGCTTACCAGGCGCTTATGGATAAGCGGCAACTGCTCCCCTATGACATCGATGGTATTGTTTTCAAGGTTAACGATTTTGCGCTTCAACGAGCGCTGGGCTTTGTTTCCCGGGCGCCGCGCTGGGCCATTGCCCAGAAGTTTCCGGCCCAGGAAGAGCTTACGGTGATCGAAGGAGTGGAATTTCAGGTTGGCCGCACCGGCGCCGTTACGCCGGTTGCCCGCCTGCATCCGGTATTTGTGGGCGGGGTGACCGTCAGCAATGCCACGCTTCACAACATGGATGAAGTGGAGCGCCTGGATGTTCGCATTGGTGATACCGTGTTTGTGCGCCGTGCTGGCGACGTTATTCCCCAGGTCGTCAAGGTACTGGCGGAACGTCGCCCTGCAAATGCAAAGATCATTCAGCGTCCTACCCACTGTCCGGTGTGTGGCTCGGATGTTGTGCAGATCGAAGGCGAGGCTGTCGCCCGCTGCTCCGGTGGGCTCTATTGCGCTGCCCAACGCAAGGAAGCAATCAAGCACTATGCTTCGCGCAAAGCTCTGGACATAGAGGGGCTGGGGGACAAGTGGATTGACATTCTGGTGGAAAAAAGCATGGTCAGTTCGGTGGCGGATCTGTACCGCCTCACCCGGGATGACCTGAAAAACCTCGACAGAATGGGCGACAAATCCGCAGACAATCTGGTCAATGCGATCGCTTCATCTCGCCATCCGGTGCTCTGGCGCTTTATTTACGGCTTGGGTATCCGGGAAGTAGGGGAATCGACAGCGAAAGCATTGACAAGTCATTTTGGTACGTTAGAAGTGATTAGCGGGGCATCAGAAGAATCACTGCAAGCGGTTCCGGATGTTGGCCCGATCGTTGCCGGGCACGTGCGAAGCTTCTTTGATCAGGCCCACAACCGGGAGACGATTGACGCCCTTAAGAGTGCGGGAGTCGAATGGCAGTCTGAAACTATAACGGCATCAGAGCGCCCCTTGAAGGGTGAAACCTGGGTACTTACCGGAAGCCTTTCAGGGCTGACCCGGGATGAAGCCAAGGGCAAGCTGGAAGCCCTGGGCGCCAAAGTGGCTGGCAGTGTGTCGACAAAAACCACCTGCCTGGTAGCGGGGGAGGCTGCTGGCTCAAAGCTGACGAAAGCGGAGTCTCTGGGTGTCAACACCATGGAAGAAGCTGAGTTCGTGACGTTCCTTGAAAGTCACGGTGCTACTTAGGCAGTTCATACGCTTTTCTGTTTGCGGCTTGCATCCGCATACAGTCTGAGATAATCCGTGCTGGTCACGACTCCGGATGGTTGTCCCTGATGGTCAACAACCAGTGCTGCGTTCAGTCGGTGTGCGAGCATCAGTCGCGTCATTATGTTTGGGGTTGATGACAGGTTATCGGCTGAGCGCTGTGAAACTCAAACTGTATTGTCATTCGCGTACGTTTTACAGCCATCATTATGCTGATCAGGCCGTTTTTTGTTGGGCCGGAGAACGGCACCGGTCCGGCTGTACCCTGCAGGCCAGTGAGTCGGGTAACGCGCAGGGCTGCCCGGTAATGTAATCGGCCAGATATTCCGCCAGTAAAGGCGCGTAAGCGAGGCCCTTGCTGCCGAAACCAGTCAGCAAATCTATCCCTTCGAGTACCTGTCCTGACTGGGTGGTCAGGGGGCCAGCGGCAGGCTGGTAGTCGTGAGTGGTGCACCGGAAAGCAACCCGACCGTCCAGCCGATCTGACGCTGGCCGGTCGGCTGTCCATAGCTGAGGTACTATGGCACTCAACTGATCCAGATTTTCCTCATGGCTGCTTATTCTGAGGTCTGGTGAAGAGTCGCGGAGGTCGAACGTTGCGCCAGTCAGACACTGGCCCTGATGGGCAGGGTTCAGATAGCAGGGGCCACAAACAACGGACGTTGGCGCATTCACGGTTTCTTCTGGCAATGATGTGACCTGGCCCCGGATGCTTTTGAACCGGAAATCACCAAATACCGGTAACAATTTGGGTATTTGATGGCCTACGCAAAGAACGACCCGCTCTGTCGCAATCTCTGCCGCACCCTCACCGGAGACATGCCAACGCCCGTTGCATGGCATCAGGCGAGTAACCTGGAAACCAAAACGCAGGGTGATCAGCGGATGATCCAGTAACTGCTCGCAGAGCCGAGCGGGCTCAAGCCAGCCGCTGTTTTGATACCAAAGCCCACCGGTTGTGACGGTTGCGCCGCTGAGCTGCCGGGCTTCATCCAGACCGACCTGACGAAGTACCTCGCCCGGATAATCATTGCGTGCACAAAAACGACGTTGTCTGTCGGCTTCTTCAGGGCTCCAGGCCAGCTGGATAAGGCCACTTGCATGCCAGCAAGGGAAGTTCAGTTGGCGATAAAATCGCTGACTGTGGAGCAGCGCTGAAAGCGCCAGTTGGCTCTGGGCATTATAATCAACCCCAAGCTTAACGTAGAG
>JBBQMX010000383.1:0-2905 GCA_038329375.1 Pseudomonadales bacterium
CAAGGCGGCCGAGTGCATCGATCAGTGCGTCGAGCGCGTCACTAAAGCTCTGGAAGAAGTTGGCGGCCAGGCCCTGATCACCGCCGACCATGGTAACTGTGAGCAGATGACTGACCCAGACTCTGGCCAGGTGCACACCGCCCACACAACTGGACCTGTGCCGCTGGTCTATGCCGGCCCTCGTCAGATCGGATTGTCGGATGATGGCAGCCTGAGCGATGTCGCCCCCACCCTGCTTCACCTTATGGGCATCGAACAGCCTGAAGAAATGACCGGGCACAGCCTGGCAAACCTTGACTGAGGCTCCTGCAGTGAGTTTAAGCTTCAACTCGGGATGCCGGTTTGATGCCTACTGAAGTCTATGAAGGCGCCGGATACCTCCGGCGCCTTTTCAATGTCAGATCCTCAAAGAATCCGCTGGCTCTGATGCTGGCAGGCTGGCTAATTTTTGCGGGGCAGTGGGCAATAGCAGAGCAAAACGTAACGCCAGCACAAGTCGCAGCCCTTAAGGAACAGATCAGCGACATCGATGAATGGCTGAAAGATGCAGAGGAAAACCGCAGCGATCTGGAGCAGGAGCTGGTAGCAACTGAGCGCGCCATCAATCAACTCACCCGGGAGCGTCGGTCTCTTGAGACCAGGACCCGACAGCAAAAATCAAAGCTGGATGAACTCCAGGCTCAGGAGTCCGAGTTGATATCAACCCTCGACCGACAGCGCGAAAGCCTGAAAAGGCAGATACGTGCGGCATGGATGGAGGGCGACGCACCCGCGGTAAAAGTATTGCTGAATGAGATAGATCCGCAAACTATTTCTCGCACTATGACCTACTACGAATACCTGAGCAGAGACGCCATCCAGCGTCTGGAAAACTTCAACACCACTCTGGAAGAACTCAAGGTCACCCAGCAGAGCGCACAGGCGACCCAGGTCGAATTGACCCAGCTTCAGGTGCAGTTAGCAGAACGCCAAACCCAGCTCAAAGACCGCAAGCAACAGCGCGAACGAACCCTGGTCGCGCTCAAATCAGACATCAGGGGCAGGAAGTCAGAGCGGGCATCGCTGGAGGCCGATCGCACTCGCCTGGAAAAACTGTTGCGGGAAGTAGAACAAGCCATTGCCCGAATCCCGTCTCCCAATGAGTCCAAACCTTTCAAGGCCCTGAAGGCTAAACTGCCGTGGCCCGCACGTGGCAAAGTGGATCATAAGTTTGGCGATAGCCTGGCGCAGGGCAAACTCAAGTACAACGGCATCATGATTACCACCAGCAATGAATCTGACGTGGCAGCCATCCACTACGGTCGAGTGGTGTTTGCCAATTGGCTCAGGGGCTTTGGCTTGATGACCATAGTCGATCACGGCGATGGCTACATGAGCCTTTATGGTCATAGCAGCAGCTTGCTTAAAAGCCCCGGGGACTGGGTGGATGCGGGCGAAACAATTGCAGTCGCTGGTCGTTCCGGCGGAACCGACGAGGCAAGTGTTTATTTTGAGATTCGCTACAAAGGTAAGCCACAGAACCCACAAACATGGCTGAAACGCTGATTCAAAACCCTTTCTGAGAGCTGACAAATGGCTGACGGACCGCCATACTGTCGGGGCGACGCGCCGATGCAGGTGCTCAAAAGAATAACCAGTAGACAGGATGCGTAGATGATACGGGCCAGATGTAAGCACCACACTGTTTTTATCGCTGCACTGCTGAGCGCGTGCAGCCTGCTGGTTCTATCGGGCGTCACTTTCGCCCAGGAACTGGACCGGGAAAGCCAGCAAATGCTGGAAGCCATATCCGAGGGTGAGGAAGTTGAAATACAGCTGCCGGACCCGGAGGAACAGCTTCCCCTGGATGACCTGCGAAAATTCACTGAAGTATTCAGCCGCATCAAAGACGCCTACGTAGAGGAAATCGACGACCGCACCCTGCTCGAGAACGCTATCAAGGGCATGCTTGGAGGGCTTGACCCTCACTCGACTTACCTCGAGCCAAAAGCCTTTGAACAACTGGAAGAGAGTACCAGTGGCGAATTCGGCGGCCTTGGCATCGAAGTCGGCGTGGAAGACGGTTTCATCAAAGTCATATCGCCCATCGATGATACCCCTGCCCAGAAAGCGGGCGTGCAGGCTGGCGATCTGATCATTAAACTCGGTGACAAGCCGGTTAAGGGCATGTCCCTTGAAGAGGCCGTTACCCTGATGCGTGGTAAGCCGGGCTCAATCCTGACTCTCACCATCATGCGCGACAACGAAAGCGGCCCCATCGAAATTGACGTAGTTCGGGATATCATCAAGGTCGCCAGTGTGAAGTCACGAATGATCGAAGATGGTTACGGCTACATTCGCTTGAGCCAGTTCCAGGCCGAAACCGGCCAGGAGTTCCGGAATGCCATCGACAAACTCAAAGCCCAAAACAACGGTACTCTGGACGGCCTCGTCCTTGATTTGCGCAACAACCCCGGTGGCATTTTACAAGCGGCTGTTGAAGCTGCCGATGCGCTCATAGATGAAGGCCTGATCGTCTATACCGAGGGCCGGATTCAGAGCTCCCGCTTGCGGTTCAGCGCAAAGCCCGGCGACATGGCTGAAGGTACGCCGATTGTGGTGTTGATTAACGGCGGTTCCGCCTCTGCATCGGAGATCCTGGCTGGCGCACTGCAGGATCATCAGCGAGCTGTGGTTATGGGCACCCAGTCCTTTGGCAAGGGCTCGGTTCAGACCGTCATACCGCTGGATGAAACCCACGCCATCAAAATGACGACCGCACGCTATTACACTCCCGACGGCCGGTCTATACAGGCCAAGGGCATCAAGCCGGATATAGAAGTCAAACCTGCCCAGTTAACAGAGGTAGACAACAAACCTTTCTTTAAGGAGGCGGACCTGAGTGGCCACCTTCTGAACGGAGAGG
>JBBQMX010000384.1:0-2900 GCA_038329375.1 Pseudomonadales bacterium
TACGACCAGCAGCTTGACGCAATTCGGTGGAGCCTTGCGCAATGGTGCCGAGCATCTCACGGAGGTTTTTCTGCATACGCTTCATGGCTTCAATGACGGCACCCACTTCATCCGATGTGTCGTTATTGATCGCAACGGTCAGATCACCGTCCGCCGTTGCTTTGGCGATCTCGCGCATGTACTGAAGACGACGTGAGATGTAGCGCCCCAGCAAGGTCGCAACAACCAGAGCAATCACGATGGCGGCAATAGCCACGATTAACTGGAGCAGTTCCAAAGTGGCCTGATCAGCTTCGCCCTTTTCAGAGCGACTCTCAAGCAACGCTTCCTCGGTTTCACGAATCTCATCCATCAGGGTGCGAATGCGGTCCATACGCTGCTTGCCACGCCCCTCTCCCAGCTCTGCAATCAGTGATACGGACGGTTGACGGCTGGCACGGTCTTCCCGACGTTGTTCAACAAAGTAATCAATAGCGTTGATTTCCCAGTCCCGAATGGCAGGTTCCAGCTCATCCAGCCGCTTTTGTTGCGCAGGATTGTCAGACGTCATTTTTTTGAGTTTCTTGATCTCTTCCCGCAACTGGGCCTTGCCATAGGTTAAAGGCTCAAGAAACTCATCCCGCGCAGACAGCAGATACCCGCGCTCGCCGGTTTCGATGTTGCTCAGGGCAAGCCGGACCTCTTCTATCGAGAGCAGTACTTCATAGGTGTGGATATTGCGTTCGTTGTTGTACGTTAACGTCTTTCCGACGGAGTAGCTCAGGGCCACCACCGCCAGGATCAACACAATCAGGATCAGAAAACCACCATACAGTTTGGTTGACAGCTTGATCGATTTCAGCATGCAAATCTCCAGAATACCGGGGGATGGCGATCGCAAATCGCCGAATATATTACCTAACGGCAGCAACCAGGGAGACTTGAGCCGATTTAACTATATATTGTGCCGGTCTAACAATAATGGGTTTTATCCGCAGTTAAGTTGTACTTTAGTCGCAATCACACCTTGTCTGGATGGCCGCTTTTGCCGCATAGTCGTGGCTGCCTGACGAACCTTAAAAGGATGACCATGACAACGACTGACCACCTGCAGCCGCCACTCAAGGGCTCTGACCTGTTTGTGAAAGCCCTGGAAAACGAAGGCGTCAAATACATCTTCGCTGTACCCGGCGAGGAGAATCTCGATCTTCTGGAGTCCATTCGCACCTCCAGCATCACCTTGATCCTGAACCGACATGAGCAGGCGGCGGGGTTTATGGCGGCCACCTATGGTCGGCTGACCGGCCAGGTCGGTGTGTGCCTGTCTACCCTCGGCCCCGGCGCCACCAATCTGCTTACGGCCGCCGCCTATGCCAATCTGGGCGCGATGCCGATGCTGATGATCACTGGACAGAAGCCTATCAAATCCTCCAAGCAGGGCCTGTTCCAGATCATTGATACCGTTGATCTGATGCGGCCACTGACCAAATACACCCGGCAGATCAGCAACGCCAATACCATTCCCGCCAAACTGCGGGAAGCTTTCCGGCTTGCCACTGAAGAGCGCCCGGGCGCCGTGCATCTGGAATTGCCGGAAGACATCGCCGATGAGATGGCTGATGGAGACACCCATATATTTTCGCCCAGTGACGCACGCCGCCCCACGGCCAACGAGAAAAGTCTGCAGCAAGCCTGCGATATGATTCTTGCCGCCCGCCATCCGCTCATCATGATTGGTGCTGGGGCGAACCGAAAGCGGGTTTCCCAGGCATTGCTTCAGTTGGTCAACGTGACCGGCATCCCCTTCTTTACCACCCAGATGGGCAAAGGTGTGGTGGATGAGCGCCACCCGCGTTATCTGGGTAACGCTGCCTTGTCAGCTGGAGATTTTGTTCACTGTGTCATTGACCATGCCGATCTGGTGATCAACGTTGGCCATGACGTAGTGGAGAAGCCACCTTTTTTCATGACCCCGGGCGGCAAGCGGGTTATTCATATCAACTTCAGCCCGGCGGATGTGGACCCCGTATACTTTCCCCAGCATGAGGTTGTTGGCGACATAGCGAACAGTGTCGACTGGCTGGCCGAGCATTGCGGCCAGAGCGAACACCATGATTTCAGCAATCTATTGGACGTGAAAAAGGCTGCTGAGAAACACCTCGCCGAGCACATTCATGACGACCGTTTCCCGCTGATTCCCCAGCGCATCGTAAACGATGTCAGAGAGGTGATGCCTGAAAGTGGCATCATCGCCCTGGATAACGGCATGTACAAAATCTGGTTTGCGCGCAATTACAAAGCCTATGACAACAACACTGTGTTGCTGGACAACGCACTTGCGTCGATGGGTGCCGGGTTGCCCAGCGCCATGGCCGCCGCGATGCTTTACCCCGACCAGAAGGTGATGGCAATCTGCGGCGACGGCGGGTTCATGATGAACAGTCAGGAACTGGAAACCGCAGTCCGGCTGAACCTTAATCTTGTGATTATGATCATCAACGACAACGCTTACGGCATGATCAAATGGAAACAGGATCAGGACGGCTTTGCCGATTTCGGTCTGGACTACCAGAATCCTGACTTTGTTAAATACGCCGAGGCTTATGGCGCCACCGGCTACCGTGTAAACAGCGCCGGCGAACTGAAGCCAACCCTTGAAAAAGCCCTGGCCACCGATGGCGTCCAACTGGTCGAAGTGCCGGTGGATTACAGCGAGAACAAGCGGGTATTTAATGAAGAGTTGAGCCAGTTAACCTGCCAGCTGTAAAAGCAAGGTCGGGAGCTTGCGCTATACTCAACAAAAAGAGTATCGAAAAATCAATTCATTACAAGACAAATGAGTAGGTTAATGCCTGGTCGTACTGTCTGTTCAGTGTTAACTGTTCTATTGCCGTCACTGGTAATCGCTGACGACAGGCCAG
>JBBQMX010000385.1:0-2888 GCA_038329375.1 Pseudomonadales bacterium
CGGCTGTCGGTGCGGTTAAACTGAATCTGGTCATCGTAGTCAATACGGAACAGAGTCGCCGAAGACAGCAGGTCTTGCGTGAGCTGTATCCGACCGCCTAACTCATAGTTCCAGGCCGTTTCGTTGGCAACATCGCCTTCCCGTGTTGTTTGAGCGATTTGCACCGGTACCAGGGAACGCTGGCTGTTGGTAAATAGAAAGATGCGGTCTGTCGCCTGATAGCCAACCGTCAAACCCGGCAGCCATTCGTCCGTGTTGTTCTCTTCCTTGTCTCCGTTCAGGTTGTCACGAAAATCCATGTTGACGTCTTCATAACGCAAACCCGGTGTCACCGTCAGACGATCATCCAGAAAGTGCATGGTATCGCTGACGTACAGAGCCAACGCCTTGGTGTCGAGATGCCAATCCCGCGCGGTTGAGCGTGTATTGCTGGCAAATTCAACGCGATTGACATCAAATTCGACATCTTCCGTCAGGTAACGTGCTCCAAGCGTAACGTCATGGCGCCCCTTGCTGATGGCCAGGCGTGGTTCGGTACTGTAAACGCGGAAAAGCCTGGGCGAGTCAGCCCGATGCGTAGAGGGCAATCCCGGATCAGCCCAATGGCCGCTGCCGCTCAGATTTTGACCAAAAAAGAAGGTTCGGTCCGCATCATGAACGAAGTTGCGCCACTGGAATTCAACATCCGGCGTCGGGTTGTAGGTCCAGGTAAAAGTTGCGCGGGTCATGTCGGCTTCATAGGCATCGTGAGGCCGTTGGCTTTGGGTACGGTCTTGCTCATAAGCCTCTGGCGTCAACGCACCTGCCAGCTCGGCATCAACGTTGTAATACTGAAGCTGGGTGGCGAGTTCATTCTGATTGTTCAGGTAATAGCGGGCATCAACGATGAAGTTGTCGACCTGGGTGTCCGAGTGGTCCCGAAAGCCATCACCACGCTGGATATTGGCCTGAAACTGCAAGTCGAGCTTGTCACTGACTGGGCCGCCTATGCGGTAGTACGTGTCGGTAAAAATATTGCCTGTCTCCTCCGCGATGGTTACCCGCTCACGCAAGGTTTGGGAGGTTTCAGCCGGAATCGGACGCGTTACAAAATTGACCACACCACCGACGTTGTTCGGGCCATAGTGAACGGCCGCCCCACCCCGCACGACATCCACCGCCTCCAGGCTGGGGAGAGTGACCGGAAACAGGGACACGCCCACGTTGCTATAAGGGCCGATAGCGATAGGGTAACCGTCGGTCAGAATTTGCAGGCGCTCACTGCGCAGAGGATTCAGGCCGCGGACCCCGATGTTAGGCAGAATGCCGGTTCCGGTTTCATCCAGAACCTGAACCCCGGGGATCGCTCGCAGGGCGTCTTCAAGATTGAGAGCGCCGCGCTTGTGCAATTCTTCGCTGTCAACGATGGTACGTGAACCGGTGTAGGTTTTTTCGGACTCTTCCGTGGGTGCACCCAGCCAGTCCCCTGTCACATTCATGGCCGGCAGGACAAACTGTTTGTTGTCGGTATCAGTGGTTGGACCCTGAGCCATTGTGGGGGCACTGATCAGCGCTGCTACCGAAACAGGTATGAGAGAACGCGAGAGTGGTCGAAGATACACCAGGCGGGTTGAACGCTTTATTGTCCCGGAAAACATGAAACCTCCATGATTAGCACTAGTTGATTACTTGTTCACTAATTAGTGATTGCTAATTATAATGATAACGGTTCGCATTACAACTCATTAATCCATTTGTGGCCATGCTCTCTTTCAGGCTATGGATTCGGTCAGGAAATGCGCCACAGGATGCGGGTGCATCAGAAAGTCTTTATGGGAGATATTCCAGGCATACGCGCCGGCATAGGAGAACAACACCAGATCCCCTACCCTTAGAGCTGGCGCTTGAACCCCCCGGGCCAACACATCTTTAGGGGTGCACAGCTGGCCGACCAATGTGACTGGCTGATTGTGAAGACTGGATGACGGATTCACCGCTGGAGCGGATAAAGATAATACTTCGCAGGGGTGACTGTGGGATTGAGCGGCAGGGGTTCGGAAGTGATGAGTACCACCACGGCAGACAGCATAGACCTCCCCCTGGCTACGTTTGATATCCAGCACTTCCGTTACATAGTAGCCACAGGCCGCCGTGAGGAAGCGTCCACACTCGAACCGGATGCACCACTCGCAAGAGGCCTCTTTTGCAAGCAGCCCGGCCAGTTCCCGGCAAAAATATGGCCAGTCAAACTGCTGCTCCGTTTCGATGTAATTGATGCCAATGCCGCCCCCCACGTTAATCTGCGTTATCTGCAGGTTGTAATCGCTCTCCCACTGTCTGACCCGACGTAAGTAAGCCTGCATTAAAGCCAGGTGGCGGTCTGGATCCAACTGATGGGACATGAGGTGAAAATGGAACCCCCTTAGCCTTAGATACGATGCCCTGGCGAGCATGGACAAGGCTTGCTGGAGCGTATCCTCATCCATGCCAAAGGGGGTTGGCACGCCGCCCATGGTCAGACGAGTAGTGGCCATTTCCGGTAGATTCAGATTAATCCGCAGCAAAATTTCCTGGGTCTGCTGGGCCGTCTCCGTTATCTCTGCCAAGCGCTCCAGCTCCAGCAAACTTTCCACGTGAATAAGCTCAACCTTTGATTCTACGGCGTGCTTCAGTTCTGAAACCAGCTTACCAGGACCGCCGAAAATGATCGGCAGCTCGGGGAAATGATCCCGGACCCAGCGCAACTCTCCACCCGATGCAACTTCCAACCCATGCACCCATGGCGTTAGGGTTTGCAGCAGTGGCAGCGCCGGGTTGGCTTTGGTGGCGTAGAACATTTCGCATTGCGGTGGCAGGGCCTCGACTACCGCTTGCACAGGGTTGCGCAGACTGTCTAGATCGTAGATGTA
>JBBQMX010000386.1:0-2885 GCA_038329375.1 Pseudomonadales bacterium
TGGCAAGTCGTTTCAGGTGGGAAAGCGCTGCCATGGCCTGGCCGACACCGGCCCGGCCGGTGCGCACGTAGGTCAGCAGGGACTTGGCATAAGTCCAGCCTTTGTCCTCTTCGCCGACCCGATTCTCCACCGGCACCTTGACGTTGTCGAAGAACACTTCGTTAACTTCGTGCTCGCCGTCCAGGGTGATAATCGGGCGTACGGTAATACCCGGTGCGTCCATATCTATTAACAGGAAGGAGATACCCGCCTGCTTTTTAACGTCGGTATTGGTCCGAACCAGACAAAAAATCATGTTGGCGTGCTGGCCCAGAGTAGTCCAGGTTTTCTGACCGCTGACAACATAGTGGTCGCCTTCGCGGACGGCGCGGGTCTTCACGGATGCCAGATCGGAACCGGCGCCGGGCTCGGAGTAGCCCTGACACCACCAGTCTTCGCCGGAGAGAATCCGTGGCAGATAATGCTGTTTTTGCGCTTCATTACCGAACTTGATGATCACTGGCGCCACCATGTTCACCCCGAAAGGGACGGAGCGGGGGACACCGTAGCGGCAGGACTCTTCATCCCATATATGCTTTTGCACCGGGCTCCATTCAACGCCGCCGTATTCTTTCGGCCAATGGCTGGCGTACCAGCCCTGGGCATTAAGGATGGCCTGCCAGCGCTGGTGGTCTTCCTTGGATAAATGTCTGAAACCCTTGACCTTGTCGGCGATGTCTGCCGGCAGTTTCTGATCCAGAAAAGCTCGGACTTCGTCCCGGAAAGCGAGTTCTTCCGGCGTGTAGTTTAAGTTCATTTCATAACCTCTCGGTTCGTTCTGGCGAAAGACTATACCGCATAGCAGAATAGAATAAAAATGAATGATCCGACCTTTTCTGTCAATTCTCTGAAATTTGAGAAAAATAATCGTTATATAAAAGAAGCGAGCAGCATACCTTGTTATAAAACGCGGATATCGTTCCGTCAGGAGAAATATAGTTCTGCGTTTATTGATTTTCAAGACTAATCCGGGTGCTACCTAAATGCAAGTGAACTGGCTGGTCATCCTTGACCTGAGCCGCCTTCGCAAGCTGTGTCTGTCATCGGCCCTAATTACGATGGTCATGGCCACCGGGCGTTATCATCATTGTCCCGACTTGCGTGACTTAGTAGCCGCGTTCAATGTTCACGATGCCGCTGATTGGCTTGCCTTCGGAGTGGTCGCGAATCTTGTCGGTAATCTGCTTCAGTGTGTCGTCCCGTAAGGTGCGGGCCGATATGTGGGGCGTAATGGTGATGTTCCCCCGGGCCCAGAAGGGATGGTCCTCCGGTAGCGGTTCCTGGTTGAACACATCCAGTACCGCACGGATAACCTGGCCTTCGTCCATGGCGGCGAGCAGATCCTCTTCCACCAGATGCTCACCTCGCCCAACGTTGATGACGACTGCTTCGGCTCGGAGATTGCTCAGGGTTTGCCGGTTGATGATGCCGCGGGTGGCCTCAGTCAAGGGTAAGGTGTTGATCAGTACCCGGCTCTCGCCGAGGAACGTTGTGAAGTCGTCTCCGGACCAGGTGGTGACACCGTCAATCTGATGCTCGCCCCGTGCCCAGCCGTGCACTGCGTAATCCAGGTTGGCCAGGGTGCGGGCCACGCGCTTGCCAATATGGCCAAGCCCCATGATGCCAATCGGCCATTCGCTTCGCTTGATAGGGCGGTGAATTTGCCAGCGACCCTCGGCGTTCTGCACCCGGTAGACATCCATGGTGCGGGTGATATCAATAAGCTGATGCAAAACATATTCTGCCATTTGCACGGCCATCCCGGCGTCTTCCAGCCTCACGACAGGGATATCTGCAGGCAGGTTCGGAACCTTCAGCAATCCGTCAATTCCTGCTCCTAGGTTGAACACGGCCTTGAGATTTTTTTCTTGCTCAAATAACTGCGCGGGTGGCTGCCATACAATTGCGTAGTCAGCACCGCAGGCTGGCGCGTCTGCGTCCCATACATGAATTTCGGCATCGGGCAGCAGGGCCTGGATCGGGACGGTCCAGCGTTCGGGCTTCGGATCGCTCGCGACAAATAGTACCTTCATACTCAGTGTCCTGTTATTTCGGTGAGCTTTAAGCTAAATGTTTCGCTAGGCAAAATAAGTTACCAGAAAAACTCGCATGCCTCGGTGGTAATGTCATTATTTCGGCACTACTATGCAACAAAAAAAAGACCGTTTCAGATTTGGCACGACTTTTGTCTGTTGTCAGTGGTACTTCAAACGGCCACAGATTAAAATGCGCCCACAAAACATTCATCGCAGCTAAACCAAGGCCGTGGCAACACGCAGGGCGTTGGAGGATACCCGACCACTATGACTGATCAACTGATAGAAACCCCGGAGCTGATGGTTGCTTCCGGCGAAGTCAAGCCCGTGAAAGACCGGAAGTTTATCGAGGCGTTGTCCCGAGGATTGGATGTGTTGCGTGCTTTCAGTCAGGGGTCGGTGATTCTTGGCAACCAAGATATTTCACGCCTTACCAACCTGCCCAAGCCTACCGTATCGCGAATGACCTATACGCTGACCCAGCTTGGTTACCTGAGCTACAACCCGGTTCTGGAAAAGTACCAGCTCAGTTCAGGTGTACTGGCACTCGGCTACGCCTATGTGTCCAACCTTAAGGTGCGCCAGCTCGCAAAGCCGTATTTGGACGAGTTTGCCCGCCGCACCAAAATGTCTGTGGGCCTGACTTGCCGTGACCGTCTGCACATGATCTATGTGGAAAACTGCCTGCCGCCAGAAGCTTCCCTGTTGCGGATGGAAATCGGACTCAAGCTACCAATGGCCACCACCTCTGCCGGCCGGGCCTACTATTGTGCGGTCAGTGAAAAAGCCCGCAAAGTACTGGCGGATTCC
>JBBQMX010000387.1:0-2884 GCA_038329375.1 Pseudomonadales bacterium
GATGATTAACAGCTTTTTTATCGGCACCGCCAACGTCATCGGTATGGTGGGGTCGTGGCTTAGCGAGTACCGCCAGCGCGCGCACTTCCTCGACCGTCAGATGCTGGATATGTCCCGCCGTGAAGCAGAGCAGGAAAGTCATCAGAAAACCCACCTGATCACAGTCGCCAGCCACGACCTGCGACAACCCCTGAATGTGATCAGTCTGATGCTTGAGAACCTGACAGCCGACGGGTTGCCAGGGCCACAATCAGAGCTGGTGGCAAAACTGAAAACATCGGTGACCCACTTCAACAGCCTGCTCGGCTCAGTACTTGATATCTCCCGCATTCACGAAGGCATGATCAGCCCGGAAAAAAAAGCCCTGGACGCCTACCAGGCGCTGTTGCAACTGCAGGATGCCTGTGTGGAGGATGCCAGGAATCGCGGCGTCCAGTTCCACCTGTTATCGATGGAACCAGGTACCGGCGTCATTGCCGACCCCCAGTTGTTACACAGAATTCTGCAAAATCTGGTGGTCAATAGCCTCGAGCACAGCGCCGCCAGCACCATTCATGTGCAGGCCCTTCGGCAGGGCGAACATGTCTGTTTTGAGGTAGTGGATGATGGTCAGGGTATTGACCACGCCGTCGCCAGCCAGATATTCCAACCCTTCTTTCGCGCCGCTCCTGAACGACAGCCACACCCTGGCCTTGGTCTTGGCCTGGCAATTGTAAAGGAGCTGACAGAGCTGATGGGGGGCGTATGTGGTGTGGACTCCACACCTGGACGAGGCAGCCGCTTCTGGGTCAGATTCTCTGCTGCTTGCCCCCCGGCTATACCTGATCCAGCGGCACCATCGGTGTCAGAACCTGCCAGCGAAAGTTTGACCTTACTGGTGGTGGAAGATCACGACGAAACGCGCCACTGGTTATGCGAAACCCTCAAGGGCTGGGGTTATCGCACCGTGGCATTTGCGAGTGCAGAGCAAGCACTTGCATCGCAAGAGGTTGCAAAAACAAACGGGAAAGCCGGAGAGAGAGAGCGATTGAGAGCAATGATGAGCGCACCGCAGGAGCTTTTGATCTGCTGGTGAGTGATGTCCACTTACGAGGCGTATCCGGAAGGGATTTGTTTAATGCCTTGACCGGGAACGGAACCGTCCAAGGAGGCATCCTGATGACCGCCGACACCAGCCTGCCCCAAGGTTATGACACCAGCAACCAACTGTGGGTTATGCACAAGCCTCTGGCGCCCATGCGTCTGAGGACCGCTATTGTACAACTGACTGCCCAGGCTCGACCCCTTTGATCTAAGGGCCCCTATACATGATCCGAATTGGTTACCCGCATAGTTCTTACGTTTGCTCAGATCAGCCCCAGGGCGCGGGCCTGGGAAACGCATTCGGTGCGGTTATGTACATCCAGATGAGCAAAAATGGCTTTCAGATGAGTTTTTACGGTGTGTTCTGTCAACTCAAGGAGTTGGCAAATGCGCTTGTTCGGTAAGCCTTCCGCCAGCAATTTCAGAACTTGCAATTGCCGGGGCGTGAGCTGGCCAGGCGCATCCGCAATGCGACCCAATGTCGGGTAAAAAAGACCACCTTTACTAATACAGCTGATCATCCGGACCAGCGCCTGGCGGCCAGAAGACTTTGGCAGAAATCCGACAGCACCGGCTGCTTTGGCAGCGCGTACAGACACTTCATCTTCCCGGCTGGAAATCACAACCACCGGTACCGGCACACGCATTTTCATGAGCCCTTGAAACAGCGACAGCCCGGCTTCTCCCGGCAAGGTGAGATCGAGCAGAACGAGGGAAGTTTCCGGATAGGTACGCAGGTTTTCCAGAGCTGACGCGATGGTGCCTGCCTTACCTACCGAAGTGGCCAGTTGCTCCAGGATCAACATACCCGCCAGACCATCCGAAAAAAACGGGTGATCATCCACGATCAAAACCCTGGGCAGGGGCGTATAGGTTTTTGCCCGCAAGCAGGTTTTTCCTGCTGACTGAATAGTCATGAGCACTCCGCTTGGGCCTGTTTTTGTTTTAGCGGTTTCAGGCACTATACGCGGAGAATGACACACTGTCCGTCAGGCAGTTAACTAATTTGTGACACATTTCCGTTGCTGCGTGCACCGGCGAACCAGCGCACCACACGTTATCAGGTTGGTACTCAGCTGATCCGGAAACGCTGGACGGCAGAATCGAGACTTTCTGAAAGATGGGTAAGTTGCTCAGCCGCCGCTGAACTTTCTGTGGCAACATCGGAGTTCTCATTCGCCATCTGGGCGATCTGCTCGACATTGGCCGCGACGTCATTACTGACGATGGTCTGTTCACGCAGTGCGCTTGAAATGACGTGCACCACTTCAAGCACCTGTTCGGCACTCTTGCGGATGTCATCCATCGACGTGCCGGCCTGGTTAACCATATCCACACCACCTGCAACCAGTCCAACCGCGCCTTCCATGCCCTTGACGGAATGTTCAGCACCTTTTTGCAGGGTTTCTATCATACGGGCTATTTCATCAGTGGATTTCGACGTCCGCTCGGCCAGGCTTCGCACTTCGTCCGCCACGACGGCAAAGCCACGGCCCTGTTCGCCCGCCCGCGCCGCTTCAATGGCCGCGTTGAGGGCTAACAGGTTAGTCTGGTCGGCAATTTCCCGAATGACATTGATGATGGTGGAAATCTGCTGTGAGTTCTTCCCGAGCTCAGCTATGTCCGTCGAAGTTGTCTGCACGGTCTCGCTGATCCGGCCCATACTGTCGATGGACTGGTTGATAATGCGGTAACCGTCGGTCGCCAATTGGCCGGACTTTGCGGAGATGTTATTGGCCTCCTCGGCACTGTTGGAGACGTCCGCGATACTGGCGGAAAGCTCTTCCATCGCCGTCGCCAT
>JBBQMX010000388.1:0-2878 GCA_038329375.1 Pseudomonadales bacterium
ATCCACGCGCCGCCCCTAATAATGAGAGCTACCTGCGTATCGGTTTTGCTGCGGAATCAGAGTATGGAGACCCGGCCCAGTTCAAGCCTGAGGCACGCTTCAGGCTTGACATTCCGACGGTTGAGGAAAAACTTCGCCTGGTTATTGAAAGCGAAAGCGACGAGCTCATTCCCCTCAGTGAAGTCCGCCGTGATCGCCAACTGACCGAAGACCAGCGCTCGGACACTGAGGCCACTGGTGCTTTCCGCTTTCTCTCTGAGCTGGGCGACTCCATCAATCTGAGCAACGATGTCGGTGCCCGCCTGCGATTTCCTCCGGATGCATTCTGGCGGGCCCGCGCCAAAGGCAGCTGGCAACTCGACCAGCATTGGCGCGCCTCTGTTGACCAGCGGTTTTACTATTTCCATGTAGACGGTTGGGGTGAGCGCACCTGGGTCGGGTTTGACCGGCTGATGTTCGGGGGGTGGCGCTTTCTCAGCGCGTCCGAAGCCGCCTGGGTGCATCAGGACCGCAACTTCGAGCTGGCCCAGGTGTTCAGCCTCTACAAACAGCTGAATAACCGGGCGGAGCTGAATCCACGGATAGGCGTTCTGGGTCACAGCAGCCCGAACTGGCGCACCACCAACGTGTTTGCCGACCTGACTTACCGCTACCGGCTCTATGAAGACTGGCTGTATGCGGAGATAATCCCGGCTCTTGAATTCCCCCGGGATGAGAGTTTCAAAGATCGCGCCTCCGTAATCTTCCGGCTGGAACTCTATTTTTCTGGCAACCTCGACCTATGAGCAGGCACACCTCAAAACTGCCTGCTGACGCGCTGACCCTGACTCCGATCGCGATAACCCGCTCCTGCTTCCGGGACAAGTTCGGCGTGCCAAGACAACCCGGGCTGACCCGCCATGCCTGGGCGGATCTGATCATTCAACCCCCGTTTGATCGGGAGGATGCCTTCCGTGGCCTGGAATCCTGCAGTCATCTATGGCTGACATTCCAGTTTCACGAAGCGATCCGGGCCGAATGGCGCCCGGTTGTGAGGCCGCCGAGGCTGGGGGGCAACCGCAAGGTTGGCGTATTTGCCAGCCGCTCGCCGTTCCGGCCTAACAGCCTGGGCTTGTCTGTTGTGCGCAATGAGGGCCTGAGTCGGCGGGACGGGCAACTGGTGCTGCGCATACGGGAGCATGACCTGATCGATGGTACTCCGGTTCTTGATATCAAGCCCTATCTGCCGTTCGCTGACGCCCTGCCAGATGCCCTTATAGGTTGGGCAGACTCGCCGCCCCACGAGCGCATGCCGGTCCGTTTTTTGGCGCAGGCGGAACAGCAACTCGCTGAGCTTGACCCAAACGACTACCCCGATTTTCGAGGGCTGATTGAAGATGTGGTGAGTTATGACCCCCGGCCCTCCTTCCGCCGCGGTCGGGAAGAGGAGCGTATTTACGGCGCGCACCTGTATGATTGCAATGTGCGCTTTCGGTTCACGTCCGGGAGTGTCGAAGTATTGACTGTCGAATAAGGCATTCAGCAATGAAAGTCTATGCGCCAGTCTGTTAAGCTGACGAAAGATGAACGGTCGTTCATAGTACCCGGTCACAATGTGTCATAACGTGGAACAGATAGCCGAGAGCCGGAATTGCTGATATACAGGGAAGAAATGCTTTGCCGCTGCCGTCCGTTGTAAAAAAGCTGGGAGTACGCCCACTCGCCGCTCGCCTGCTTATTTATGTACTGCTTTTCAGCTTGTTGCTTTCTCTTATAGCGACAGGCCTGCAGATGCTTGGTGAGTTTGATCGCCGCCAGGCAGACTTGGTCTATACCCAGGAAAAAGCCGCTGAGATACTGGCCAACAACCTTACCAACCATATCTGGCTGATGAACTTCAACGAGTTGAAAACCAGCCTTGAGGACATTCTCGCATTCCCGGTTATCCAGTTTGCCCGCGTTACGACCGCCAGTGGCGAAGAATTCAGCGCTGGTGCTTTCCCTGAAGGCCGGGTGATCAGCCATGGGTTCCCGCTGATATTTGATCGCACCGGATCGGGCCGCCCACCGGAAACCCTGGGCCAGTTGACGCTGGTCTCCTCCGTTGAGCAGATTCATCAGGATCTTCTCAACCGCGCCCTGCTGACGCTTTTATTTCAGTCTCTGGTGGTTATGCTCGGAAGCCTCGGCTTGCTGGTAATCGTGCGATTAATGTTGTCACGGCATCTGGAAACCATTGCCAGCTACACCACCCGGCTAAACCTGGACGCCCTGATCGAGCCGTTGAAGCTCAAACGCAAAGTACCGAAAAACCCCGATGAACTGAGTGAGATGGAACACGCTCTCAATACCATGCGTCTTAAACTGCTGGAGGAGGCACGCTCTTTACGCCAGTCCAGTCTGCAGTCTCAGGGTGAGCGTGATGCGGCAGTCCGGGCCAACAATGCCAAGAACCTGTTTCTGGCCAACGTCAGCCATGAGTTGCGTACGCCGCTGCAAGCGGTTCTCGGTTACGCCAGTTTACTGGGTGATACCCGGCTCGACCACGAACAGCAGGAGTATGTTCAGACCCTGCAACATGCCGGTGAAAATCTCTCAGCCATCATTAATGACCTGCTTGATATTTCCAGTATGGAAGCTGGCAAGCTGGTACTCGAGAGCATTCCGTTCGACCTGAGAGAGACCCTGAATGACCTGATCACGATGCTGGGCGGACGGGCCCGTGAAAAAGGCCTGGCACTGGAACTGCGGGTAGACGAGAATTTACCCTTCGCCCTGAGGGGAGACCCGGTGCGGTTGCGTCAGATATTACTGAACCTGACCGCCAACGCCATAAAATTCACCGATTCAGGCCATGTCCTCATCAGCATTGAGGTGATGCGGCGTGACGGCGATGACG